>CAJQJL010000185.1 GCA_905478665.1 uncultured Flavobacteriales bacterium | reverse complement strand
GTGATTAAGCAGGTCTCAGACGCTGATAGTATTGTTGTTTTTGGTCCTGCGGAAACGAAAGTTGCCTTTAAAAAGGAGCTAGAACAAAGAAATGGGTTTAAAGAAAAACTACGTGACGTTGAATCAGCCGACAACAAAATGACCGACAATCAACTGATTGAATGGGTTCGGAACTATTATTCCTGAGGTGTTGTTTCAATGTAGCTGTAATTTAGGAAGGGTAATTACCAATTAATAGGATAATTATGCGAAAGAAAATTCTCTTAGGTACAGGTCTGTTCATAACGTTCTTTATACTCCTTTTGATGTGGTACAAGTTTACTTATTCAATGGAATTTGTTGAGTCTTACGAGATCAACAGTTCTGAATTGCCCCAACGTGTTCTCATTGCCACACAAGGAAGTGAGTACAAGGAGAAGGTGGTGAGTGGAGTCATTGGAGAATTCAAAAGCCAAGAAGTCTACTTTAAAGTTGTGGATGTCTCCTTACTGGATGATGTCGATCCAACCATCTGGAATGCAGTTATCATTCTGCATACATGGGAGATCTGGAAACCAGAAGAACATGCAAAAGCTTTTCTTGATGCAAAGTATTCATCAGACAACATCTTTGTGGTGACTACATCGGGTTCTGGAGATCAAAAGATGGATGGAGTGGATGCCGTGACAGGCGCATCGGAATTAAATGATGCTCCTGATCATGTAGAAACGATCAGCACATGGCTAGACGTTCGGTTGGTAGATTTAGAGATTCATGATCTTTAGCCAGGTACTGAGGGCAATGACAAGCTTGGCTCAAAACGCTAGTGTCCATTGGTGTTGAAATAGATTTTTTGTGTTTAGACCTTGGTGATTAAATCTGTAATTCCCTGCGCTTTTTGCGCTTCCTTCTAAAAAAAGAATCATATTAGTTGATTTGGAATTAGTTAAGTGTAAAGGCTTTGACTACCTTACATCCTCAACGAGCTCTTAATCAAAATTCAATTATGTGCTTTTCAGCTGAAGTGAGTTTTGGTGCCGCCGCTGTGATTACCACTATGGGAGTCATAGCATTCAAAAAAGCTGAAAGAACCCCCTTTCGATTCTTAGCTTTTATTCCTATTGTATTTGGACTACAGCAGTTTATAGAAGGTTTTGTTTGGCTTGGTGCAGCACATGAAGAATATGCCAATTTACTTCAACTTAGTACTTATTTCTTTATCATCATCGCTTGGGTGATATGGCCAATTTACATTCCTTTTGCCATCTGGAAAATTGAAAAAGACCCTTTTCGGAAGAAAATATTGTTAGTACTAGTATTTATTGGGATTATAGTCACAGCCTGTCTAATTTATATCCTATTTACTGCTGGAATAGAAGCAAAAATTAATGATTGCAGTATTATCTATGACTACGGAGCAAATCAGACTCCAAATCACTTCTTCAGTATCTTGTATCTGTCAACAACCGTATTGCCAAATTTGGTCTCGAAGGTTGGGAAAATGTGGGTTTTAGGAATCATGAATCTCATCACCTATTTTGTGTCAAGGATCTATTTCCACGACCGTGTTATATCAGTATGGTGCTTTTTTGCCGCTGTTTCAAGCATAGTCATTCTTATAATTATCATGGATGAGAAGAAAAAGGAGCGGAGAGCTGCTCGTTTGTAAACCTGACTCAAGATTCACAATTCTTTTTTAATGATATCTTGTACAACGTAAAATCGTTTTTCTGGTGTTCAAATATTTCTTTATCCTCTTTCTTTTTCTAGCTGCTTGCTCAGGTGAAACTGAGGACCAGTTTGAGTTTCGGATGGATCCAGATGCAATCCACTTTATCGGAAGCGTGGGAGATGCAGAAATGCGAATGTATTTATACCTTGAACGACATGAATCTGTCTATGGTAATTATGAGTTTGTCACAGATGGTAATGCCCATTGGATTGAGGGAACAATTGATAAAGGTACAGAACTGACGCTTACCGAAATGGACAGCGATAAAAAAACACTTTTAGGCAAGTTTATCTGTACCATCAAGAATAATTCAGAGATCAATGGTAGTTGGATCACTGCGGATAGCTCTGAAGTTCTGCCAGTATCGTTAGAACTGAACAAAAAACGATCCCACCGAAGTTATAATGAAGAGGATGTTACCGAAGAAAAAGACCCCGAAACAGATTTCGTTATCAAAACAATAGTGTCTATTCTAGGTGGAATTGCAATGTTGATGTTTAGTCGCTGGATATCAAACCTGTAATAGGAGTCTGGCGATTCGTTGAAGGTTTGGTTGGTAGATGTTGAAATGCTCAATCTTGTCAAATAGCGTTAAGGGTTTATAAGGAATGTTACCAAAATTCATTGTATGAGAAGATCAATTGCTATCTTACAGAAAAAAGACATGCGGATTGTATTATTTGGACTGCTTATCATGGCGATCGTTGGATGTCAGAACAATGAAGGTTGTACGGATCAGAATTCTCTCAACTATTCCTCAGAAGCCCAACAAGATGATGGTTCTTGTACTTATGAATCATATCTAATTTTTGGTTTTCTCGATCAAACAGCCGATCAGCTAAATATACAAGGTATTTACTCAGTTGATTTTTATTTAGACGGCGTCTTTATTGGTTCGAAGTCTACTTCGCAATCGTGGTACATTACTGACGATACAGACTGTATGGATCCCAATGAACTGACCAAGACAATAAATTTGGGAAGTAGTCCCACATCGACCGCCTACTATGAGGCGAGAGATTCCAATGGAAATGTATTAGATCAACGTACATTTAGCCTTGAAGGCGCTACATGTAGGACTATTTATGTAGATCTATAGTTCAACAAACTGTTGTCAAACACTGAGCGATTACTTGTTGGTTTTTAACTTCTATTTTTTCCTTTCCGATACAATATGTTACACCGATGATGCAATCGGTTCCGCTAATGATGCAATAATTTGTGTAATAAATTCAATCATTTACCGTGTAGGTGTCAGATAATTTTAAGAGGGGCGCAATTTATGCCGTTAAGGATAGGCTGGTGTAAGGGGAGGGCTATTTCAGGATATTTTTTGTTTTATATCGTTTGAGTGAAAAGCTTTCAGAAACTCTTCGGTTTTGTTATCACATAAATAGCTCCTGATTTTCCTTCAAAATCATATTCTTCTGAATATTTCAACCCAATTTTTTCAAGCACTTTAATCGATCCGATATTTTCGTTCATAGCGCGTCCCACAATGCGAGTCAAACCAATTTTTGAAAATCCATAGTCAAGACATGCCTTCGCTGCTTCCGTTCCAATTCCTTTATTCCAACATTCCTTAAAGAGTCGAAATCCAATATCATACTCATCTAATTCAGGAGTGTATTTAAGTCCACACCAGCCGAGAAATTCACCGAATACTTTATCAATTACAGCCCATCTTCCGAATCCATAAATCCTATAATGGCTATAGTTTTCCAAAAACTGTTTTGCTTCTTGAATACTTTCAAACGGTTTATCCCCAGTATACCTAATGTTGTCCCAATCCAAATTTAATCGATACACATTTTCGGCATCCTCTGGGGTCATCTCTCTTAAGTACAATCTTTGAGTTTCAAGGATTTTCATGTGGCTTGTTGGTTCTTTGGGTATTGGATATAATCGTTCAGCTATGCTAAACATGGAACTGAGATCTACTAAGGTTTAGTATTAAAGTTAGGAATAGTTTCAAATCAAAATTGATCAAACAAGAGAAATGAAAGCTTTTATGATACATAAATCCGCATCGCATACAGGTGCGCTTATCGTACGTCCTTAGAAATCAACGAAGACCCTAGACAAAAACAAGATTCCTGCAATGAAAATAATGAAGTATATAAATCTGGATATCTCTTTGACATTACGCCCTTCCTTTAAGGCCATTTTCTGGAATGGAGTGGAGACTAGAAGTAGAATTGAAGCCATGAGAATAGCACCTGTTGAAAGAACAGCACCTTTACCCAATCCGAACAGAATTTTTCCATCTTGTATTAGCGACTTTACATCAATAAATGAGAGAGCGTTCCATAGAACGATCATAATAATTGCAAAAGATATTTTTAAAGGAAAACCACCCGCTTTTTGGCTAGAAGTATTTTCTACAGATCTTAGAATGTCCACGCTGGAATTTGAGTTTAAGAATCCAGTGTTTTCGATTTCTTCGATCAGTTTCGTTGGATTTTTAAAGGTCCAGAATACGACGTGACTCTTGTATGCACCTACTTTATGATTAATTTTTACTCCTTGTCCAATCAAAGGAAGATAGTTGTACGGAACGATTGATCGAATATCTGAAGGAGAGAATGTCAATTTGCCTAAAATTGTAGCATTTAAAATGAGATGATTCTCAGTGACTTTTAAGGATGCAAACGGCCATGAGGCATTCATCCATCCAATTCTTGCTCCTCCTGTTTCATTTACTGTGTTCATGACTACTTTGGGCTTTATGCATTATAACGTCTCTTATCTACGAGGCCGTATGGACTTTTTACTGGAAATAAGTTATTAAAGATAAGAATTGATTTTCTACTAATAGTTATGTTGTTAAACACAATCACCTTATACTTTTAAGTTGATGTTCTATGCAGACTATTTCATTTTCGCCTTTATTTCTTCGATATCTTCTAAAGGTAGTTTGGCGCAGTCAACATTAATACAGTTAGGAGCAACTATTGAAAGAAAAAACTCGTTGAGCTTTTCTTGATACCCTATGCAACCCGACATTCTATCAACATATACTGAGTCATCGACATGTTCTAGTATTATTTCCTTGACCATGGGGTTTTCTCTTTCAACCAATGCCCAAAATGAGTAACCTCTAATGGTTGGTGAGCTATGTTTTGTGAGCGTAACCAGTTCATCATCTTGGGCTATTTCCATGAGTTTTTTGTACAAAGCTGGCGTCACACCAAAATACTCATAAACAGATCCATCTGTGAATGAAATTTCCAACAACAATCCTTTGTGCTTGTAGTTCTCTATTCCACATTCCACGATAGTTTGATTGT
>CAJQJL010000184.1 GCA_905478665.1 uncultured Flavobacteriales bacterium | reverse complement strand
AGAAATTGGAACAGATATAGACTTTGAAGATATCGAGGCTGGAGATTTGGCCTATTTTGACAAAAACGGAAAGATTACGCACGTTGGAATACTGGATGGTGAAGGAGGTATAATTCACGCCGCTGGTCACGTTCGCCTGGACAAGATCACACCAGAGGGAATTGTACATAGTACCAGTAATATTTTAACGCATAAGCTTACTTGCATAAAAAGAACTTGATTTTGATAATCTCTCAAGAACGAATTGAAAGATTATCGTAATATTTGCATCAAAGTAAAGAAAGGATGAAGATACTGATAACAGGAGGAGCGGGATTTATAGGTAGCAATCTTGCCAAGCGTCTTGTGGACGACGGACATGAAGTGGTTGTATTGGATTCCTTATTACGCGGAAATAAACTTGAAAAAGAGACATTTTCTAAAATTGATTTCATTAAAGGAGATGTTCGTGATCTTGATACTGTTATCAATGCCTCCAAAGGATGTGATTTAATCTTCCATTTCGCGGCAGTTTTGGGTGTCGACATCGTTGCAGACAATCCAGTTGAAACAATGGATGTGGAAGTTATTGGAACTCGAAATGTTGTTGAGGCTGCAGAGACAAACAATATTAAAAAAATTATGTATGCCTCCACAAGTGGCATTTACGGTCATTCGGCAATCGAAAATGCACTGACAGAAGAAGTGCTTGTTGATCCACGCACATCCTATGCAATGGCAAAACGATACAATGAAATTTACCTAGCCTCTCATCACGAAGAGAAAGGGATTAATGTTGTTTCACTTCGCTTTTTCAATGTATATGGATGGAATCAGGATACACGAATGGTAATTCCTCTGTTCTTCGAACAAGCACTTGCTGGTAAGGACATCACTGTTTTTGGAACAGGAAAACAAACCCGTGATTTCACCTTTATCGACGATACAATTGAAGCATGCGTGAGACTGATGGACATCAAAGGTTGTCACATCATCAACATTGCGAATGAAGCAGAATGGTGCATCATTGACGTTGCCGAACAAATAAAAGAAATCACTAATTCATCTTCTAACATTCTATTTATAGAAGCGCCCAAGAAGCGTTACGATTACGAAGTTGAGAGAAGAGTAGGCAGTTCAAAAAAATTAAAAGACTTAACATCATATAAACCCGACACGACATTAAATGAAGGGTTGCAGCGAATTTATAAACGTAATTATTAAACAAGATCATGGGCAGAGATACAGCAGTTTTTGACTTAATTGACGCAGAGAAAGAACGTCAACTTCATGGAATTGAATTAATCGCTTCAGAAAATTTTGTAAGCGATCAAGTAATGGAAGCATCGGGAAGCGTACTAACGAATAAGTACGCGGAAGGACTTCCAGGAAAAAGGTATTACGGTGGTTGTGAGGTTGTGGATAAGGTAGAAAACCTGGCCATTGAAAGATTGTGCAAATTATTTGGAGCTGAGTGGGCGAATGTGCAACCGCATTCTGGATCACAGGCCAATGCTGCTGTTTTATTGGCATGCTTGAAGCCTGGAGACAAGATTCTTGGTTTTGATCTTTCACACGGTGGACATTTAACGCATGGTTCTCCTGTTAACTTTTCAGGAAAATTATATGAGCCGCATTTTTATGGTGTCAACAAGGAAACGGGGCTCGTTGACTATGACGTCATGGAAGAAGTTGCGAAAAGAGAGCTTCCAAAAATGATTATTTGTGGGGCATCAGCCTACAGCAGAGAATGGGATTACGCACGAATCAGAAAGATTGCAGATGAAGTCGGTGCATTAATTCTTGCCGACATCTCTCATCCAGCTGGATTGATCGCTGCTGGTCTCCTTGACGATCCGTTGAAACACTGCCATATCATTACAACAACTACGCACAAGACTCTTCGTGGACCTCGTGGTGGTGTTATCATGATGGGTAAAAACTTTGACAACCCATTTGGACTGAAGTGGAAAAATGGAAATCCAAAATCGATGGCTGCTTTATTGGATGCAGCTGTATTCCCAGGTACGCAAGGTGGACCTCTCGAACATGTTATTGCTGCGAAAGCTGTTGCCTTTGGTGAAGCACTTTCAGATGAATACAAGGCATATGCATTACAAGTGAAGAAAAATGCTTCAGTAATGGCCGATGAATTTGTGAAGCGTGGATATTCTATTATTTCTGGAGGAACGGATAATCACTCAATGTTGATTGACCTGCGTTCAAAAGGAGTTACTGGAAAAGATGCTGAAAACACACTTGTTCTTGCCGATATCACTGTGAATAAGAACATGGTTCCGTTTGATACTGAATCGCCGTTTGTTACTTCAGGAATTCGTGTTGGAACTTCAGCAATTACCACACGTGGTATGAAGGAAGATGAAATGGCAAAGATTGTTGAATTAGTTGACAAGGTAATTACCAACATTGAAGATGAATCAGTAATTGCAGCTGTGCGAAGCGAAGTAAATGCCTTAATGGGACATCGACCTTTGTTTACTTGGTAAATCCATTCAAGAATTTTTGATTTTATTCTTTAAGGACTAAGTGACAACTTTGCGCTTGCGTGTAAGGTTTAAGTCGCCTTTTGCTTACGAATAACTTTCCAAAATAATTTTGGAAACAAACGTTTCAAGGTAACTGCCTTTATTTCCTTATTACCAATCAATACTTCTCGTTTCCCGCGCTGAACAGCCAACAGTATTTCTTTCGCACATTGTTCAGCAGACATTCCAGTTGCCTGGTTATGATCCATTTCGCCATGCGTTTTACCATCCTCATTCAATGCATTGACGGAAATGTTCGTATTTATTTTCCCAGGGCAAGCGATCGTCACTTTAATACCATTCTTCTCCTGCTCTAACATCAAGCTTTCATAGAAACCATGAAGTGCGTGTTTTGCCGCACTGTACGCACTTCTTAAGAAGAAACCGAACTTTCCTGCAATACTTGAAACAACTAAGATATGACCCGAACGCTGTTTCATCATATAAGGAAGCACAGCCTTAGTTAAAGCAATGTTTCCGAAGTAATTGATCTCCATTAAACGGCGATCAACTTCAATAGGCGTTAAGTGTGCTTCAGCCCGTTGAGACATTCCACCATTGTTGATTAAGTAGTCAATCGCACCAAACCTCTCATGCACCTTCATTGCTAACAGTTCAAAACTCGATGAATCTTCCAAGTCCAAAGGAAGTACAAAATGCTCTTCCCCCTTCAATGTATTCTTCACCTCTTCCAATTTCTCAACGTTTCTTGAAGACAAAACAAGCTTCGCTCCCATTTGATCAAGCTCTCTCACCAATGCGAGTCCAATACCCGAAGATGCTCCGGTAATCCATACAACTTTACCCTTGAATGCGCCCATTTTACTTCTAAAGTTTGACCAAAACTAACAAAAAAGTCCCGTCTAGGTTGAGCCTAGACGGGACTTTCATAGATTATTTCTTAATCCTAAAGATCATCAGGCAAACCTGCTGGCTTATACCCTTTTTTCTTTGGCTTCAATTGATCGATAAAAACAATTTTAAACTTTTCACCATCCGAATTGTGGATCATCTCTGTAATTCCATTCACAATTGTAGGTGGTTGCTTCATTGTATTGTAAAACTTCTTCTCCATTAGTTCGTACGTATTGTCGTCGTACTGGAGGAAAACTGAAACTATAGTCCCGTTTTCAACACGTGCTTTTCCTGAGATACAATAAGATCCTCCATCTTCAAAATAACTGATAATTACGTTTCTATGCATATCGTCAGCAACCGTAAATGACCCACGGTTGTCAAACGCCTTTTGCAAACGCAAAAAGCACTCGTCCTGCGCCATTGACGAAAATGTAATAAATGAAAGGAAGATTAATAATAGACTTTTTTTCATGGTTAACGTTTGTTTGTGAGCGAAAGCTCGGGTTTCAAATATAGCAAGTTTGATTCAATTTGTGTCGCCTGCCATTTAATTTCTTTATTTTTGACAAAATCCATTCGATGACCGAGAGACAAATAGCAGACCATTTTTCCGATGCAGCCGAAATTTTGCAAAAATTTAACACTTCGGAGAATTGCCAAAAAATCGTTCAAGCTGGTGAGATCATGGCTTACAGCATAAATAATGGTGGAAAAATAATCAGTTGTGGAAATGGCGGTTCTATGTGCGATGCAATGCATTTTGCAGAAGAATTGACGGGGCGTTACCGGGATGATCGCAGATCAATCCCAGCTTTATCTATTTCCGACCCTAGTCATATAACCTGCGTAGGAAACGACTATGGGTTTGATGCTATTTTTTCAAGATACATCGAAGGTGTTGGAAATGAAAACGATGTTCTTTTGGCAATATCAACTTCTGGTAATTCAAAAAACATCTTGAACGCGATTGACGCGGCAAAAGCCAAAAACATGAAAGTTATTGGCTTGACAGGGAAGACTGGCGGGGAAATGGCTAAGATATGTGACGTTGAAATTCGTGCTCCTCATTCTGACTACGCAGATCGGGCACAAGAAATTCACATAAAGGTGATTCATTCGCTAATTGATTTTCTTGAAAAAAAATTGATTGATTGAATTCATTGGGTAATTGAATTCACTATCTTTGCGCCGTCGCAAAAGCCATTTTACGAGTAAATGGTTCACTATTAATATAAGCCTGGCGCAGGCGATGCGCCAAATTTAAGAAGATACAATGGGAACAATTGCAGACGCATATGAGTCCGGTGGACAAAAAGCGAAAGAAGGAACTTTTAGTAACCTAGTAATGCTGGCGCGTGTCGACGGTATAGTTGATGAAGCAGAAATTGCTCTCTTAAAAAGAGTTGCACAACGCCTATCGCTTTCACCTGAACAAGCGAAAGAAATCATGAATCACCCAGAAGGTCACCCAATGATTCCGCCTGTTGAAAAGGAAGAACGTTTTGAGCGCTTGATACAATTCATTCAGATGGCTTTTGTTGATGGCGTTGTCGATACAAAGGAGCAGTCACTCATTATCAAGTATGGTGTTGCTTTGGGATATTCAGACGAAGATGCTCATACATTTACTATCACAATTTTAAATAGAATTAAAGATGGCCTCGATAGTGAGGCGATTTTAAAGGAGCTAATGTAATTGCTCGATATACAATTTTTAAAGCCAGTCTTGAATCTATATTCGAAGCTGGCTTTTCTTTTGTAAATAAGTTGTTGAAAACTCAACTAGATCACCTGATTTTAGATTGCTTTTATCTCTATAAAATCTGTAGTTTTGCTGTTTACTAGAATGCGGATGCATCAAGAAGATTTACATACGAAAGTCAAGAACATTTTCTCAGCCTATCTAGAGCAAAATGGGCACCGCAAAACACCGGAACGATTTGCAATACTTGCTGAAATCTATAACTATGAAGGACATTTTGA
>CAJQJL010000183.1 GCA_905478665.1 uncultured Flavobacteriales bacterium | reverse complement strand
GAATACCAACTTTATCTACCCCTTGATGCTTGTAGTGGTATTCTACATTTCGAAAAAGGAAAAGAAGGGGGGCAAGAGGCTTTCACCGAAAGGAGTGCATATAATCCAAGTCGGTTAATTTTGGAAAATACAGAGGATGAATTCGTAACAAAGGTCGCAGGAAAAGTACTTGTTTGTGCCTTAAGGCAATTTGATTTCACTGGAGGAATTAGCTTTCAGCACCGTTAATCAGTAAATTAATTCAAGATTGGTATCTTTAGATGAAGAAGTTTCATCAGAAAATCCAATTTTTCGTCTAAGGTAAATTGGAAGGCAAGGGCAATTGATGGAATGTACTGTGTTTATTATTGACACTCTTTAACAAAACCTTTCAAAATCGATTCCTATGAAAATATCCTTTGAATTAAAGACAATCTTTAGCGTTCAAGCAAGCGTAATTTACGATGCATGGTTGAATAGTGAACAACACTCATCCATGACTGGAGGTGAGGCCCATTGCAGTGATCAAGTTGGTGGAGAATTCTCAGCCTGGGATGGATATATTTCTGGAAGAAACAATTCCCTGAAGCCAAATGAAGAAATCATTCAGGAATGGCGAACGACTGAGTTTGCGGCGAATGACGAAGATTCATTGGTTAAAATTACACTCAAGGAAATTGAAGGCGGTTGTGAACTCACACTCAATCATTCGAATATTCCAGTTGGCGAAGCTGATTATGAGCAAGGATGGAAAGACCATTATTTCGCGCCAATGAAGGAGTATTTTTAAGCATTTTCATAGGCGAGAATTGTCTTACAAGTGAGGATTCCTAAAGTGGTTCTTTAAGAAAACCTTAAATTAACAGGTAAAAAAATATCTATGAAATTTATCATCGCCCTAATTGCGGTCGCATTTACAACTCTATCTTATGCACAATCGGATAAAGAGAAAGCACTAGACCTTGCAATGGAAGCCATACAAAAGATGGAAGCGGGCAACACAAAAGAGGCCGAAAAACTTTTAGAGAAGTCAAAAAAACTAGACCCAGAAAATATTGATTACCCCTATGAAATAGCTTACTGTAACTATATCGATAAAAACTACACTGGAGCAATTAAGATTCTCAAGAAGCTTCTGAAGCATAAAGATGTAAATGATCGAATTTACCAGATGATGGGAAATTGTCACGACCTCAATAAGAACCCCGATGAAGCGATAAAATCATACGAAGCTGGACTAAAACTATTCCCTAGTTCTGGAATTCTTTACTTGGAAAGAGGTAATATGGAACTCATCAAGGAAGATTATGGCAAAGCACTCAGTTACTATGAACGTGGAATTGCAGTGCAACCCTCCTTTCCATCTAACTATTACTGGGCTTCCAAAATCTACCTGACATCAACGGAAGAAGTTTGGGGTCTTATGTACGGAGAATTGTTTATGAACATTGAACGTAACAGTAGAAGAACACAAGAAATTAGTAAACTGATCTTCGACACTTACAAGAGTCAAATTAGTCTGCAATCTGATTCTACAATGAGCGTTAGTTTTTGTCAACAAATGACAATGAGTCTGGATGATCTTGGAGATGGAGAAGACATAAAACTCCCTTTTTGCATGGTTTATGAGCCAACACTTCTTTTGTCAATTATAGCAGTTAAAGAAATTGACCTCTCTTCATTGGATGACATTCGAACAGGCTTCATCGAATCGTATTACAAATCCGAGAGTGATAAAACCTATCCAAACATACTTTTTGATTTTCACAAGGAGTTAATTGAGAAAGGTCACTTCGAAGCCTACAATCATTGGGTTTTAATGATGGGGGCTGAGGATGAATTCACTGAATGGAACAAGGAGAATTCTGAAAAATGGGAAAATTTTGTGGCTTGGTTCACCGAAAATCCAATGTTGATTGACGATGCGCATAAATTTCACAGCGGACAGTATTAGTGGGGATGCTTACGTTTGGATGTTGAAATTTAGGGACTAAAAGGAGAGTTGCACAACTAGAACATATTGTTTGACGTGATTGGAATGATTTTCATTTTTACTTTTTTCGTCTAGCCGTTCTCTTTTATGGCGCAAGACTCTAGGGCTCCTTCAATAAAAAGATCCTTTTAAGGTTTAGGAAAACCTCCAAAGCTGTCCAAATGAGTTCGATCCTATAATCAATTTGTCAGTAGACATTAATGTGTGCTTTCCGAATCGTACTGGTCTAAAAAATACGCCAGCAAATCAGTTGTTGTCACAATTCCTACTAGTATTTCATTATCGACAACTGGCAAGGCATGAAACTCATGTTTTGACAATGTTTCAGCGACAGTTTTTATGGTAACTGATGAATTTATTTTGATCGGATTTTTCACCATTATTTGTTCGACACTCAACATATTATAAATGGCGTTATCCGTCTGAACCTCATTTTCATCATACGAATCTAAAAAGCTGATCCGTTTCAAATCAGAAAGACTCAACATACCAATTATGTGCTCATCTTGTACTACTGGAATATGGCGAATATGGCTTTCCCGAAATAACTTTTCAGCATGAAATAGGTCGTCCGAAAGAGTTAATGTAATCAGGTCTTTTGACATTATTTTAGATACAGGTTCAAGGCGGTTCATAATTCTATTCTTTGTTTAATTGTTATCATCTTTTCATGAAGTTCGAAAAACAAAACAATGCTAACTATGATTAATATCAGGCATTATTTTTTTCGACAAAAGAAAGCACTGCTTTGGAGAAGCAAACAGTAGTGCCGCTTCCGCCCCCCTCGGAGAATCCCGACCACGAAACAGCACCACAGGTAAATTCGCAGCACAAAAAAAGCCTCGCGGACTGCGAAGCTTTAACAAAGTGTTGCCCTTGATTACTTACACATCTCTTCGTAGACGAAAGTGAGTTCTTCTGTTCTGTCTATAAGATCGTATGCCAACTTATACGTTCCTTTATCTTCTTGAAAATTTCCTGAATATGCCGTCCCATCTGTTGGCGCAAAGTTAATTGATGTCGCCCAATCAGAATCAATAGTTCCTGTTTCTGTATACACTTCACCTCCAGATTCTACACAAAGTTTGTACGTTTCTGGATAATTGTTTTTGTCTTCAACGTCATTGTACATTACGACATACAGTTTTTCAATATCACTTGTGTGAACTCCTAACAAATTCATATCTGTTCCAGTGTAATCTTCGCTGACATACGTGTATTGCTTCTTGTCCTTTTTCCACTTATTGCAGGAAGTAGCAATCAAAGCAATGGCGAATAGAAATAGTACTTTTTTCATCTCTAAAATGGTTTAAGATTTTTTGATAAAAATAACAATTTCAGCTGATTAGAGCAATTCGCTCCGTGTTATCGCCATTCCATTTCAGGTCGAACTAGATTCTCATCCCGTTCCCGCAAACAAAAAAAGAGCTTCACTAAGTGAAACTCTTTTTTCTGGCGGAGAATGAGGGATTCGAACCCCCGGTACCTTGCGGTACGCTGGTTTTCAAGACCAGTGCATTCGACCACTCTGCCAATTCTCCGCGCCAAAAGTACTAATATCTTGTTTACTGGCAAGAGCTCTTCGATTTATTTTTTACCTTTTTTTTTATTTTAATTTTAAAGTGCTCCCTTTTAAACACTTCAGCCTACAGTTAAAGTTCACAGACTACCGTCAGAATCAATATACTAGACATTTGAAGTGATTAAGACACGGTTTTTGTAACTTTACATGTATAAGCAAAAACAATGAAGTATTTTATCCTTACTCTTTCCATTTCTCTTTTTTCACTGACAAGTTTTGGTCAGAATCAAGAATTAAGAGCTTATCTCGACAATAAACAGTTTTTCGCTCCTGGAGTCGGAAACTATGTAGAGTTTCACTTACAGTTTGTTGGGTACTCCCTGAACTATAAAGGAAAAGATAATGGACTCATTGGTGAAGTTGCCGTGCAAATGAACATCCAAAAGGGTGACAGTATTGTCGCATCAGATGCGTATCGTCTTAGTTCACCGTTTATGAAAGACAGCGTTGTAGAGGATTTCTATGACATAAAGCGCTTCGTTCTCGAACCAGGAGATTATACATTCAACATCATTTTGCAAGATATGAATAGTGAGAACGATCCCTTGGAAGCATCTCAACTTATCATCATTGAAGACCTTTCAGATGCAATTTCTCTTTCAGATATCGAAGTCGCTGAAGTGGGAAGTCGTGGTGACGGAAGTTCTCCTTTCTACAAATCTGGATATGATATCATACCAAGACTGTCGACATTTTTCCCAAAAGAACTGAATACCATCCCAGTCTATTTTGAAGTCTATAATTCAAAAATGTTTGAAGACACTGTCTTTGGGATCAAGCAAACGGTAATTGACGCTGACAAGAATATAGAATTGGAAGAGCTCACAGTTTTCACACGTCATTATACATCCGAAGTTGTTCCAATATTGAAGTCCATTGACATCTCCGATCTGTTGACAGGGAAATACATTGTAAACTATACGATTGTAAACCGAAACATGCGAGAGCTGTCAACTCAATCATATGAGTTCGAACGGAGCAATGACAAACAAATAGACTATTTCTCAGATGAATTGGTTCTCGATCCTGCATTTCAGGCATCTATTCCCGACGACAGCGTGGGATACTTTCTAGAATGTCTCATCCCCATTTCAAGAACAACGGAATCAAAAAATATTTTCAGAATTGCTAAAACGAAAAATGCTGAGAATGCAAGACGTTATATTCAGCTTTATTGGACAAAGACAGCTCCTGACACACCTTATGAATCTTGGATCAAGTACAAACGACAAGTTATGTTAGTAGAACGCTTGTACGCAAACAACTTCCAAGAGGGATTCGAAACTGACCGTGGGCGGGTATATCTTCAATATGGTGCACCAGCAAATATTGTTCGGAAAGAGTATTCACCGACAGAATATCCTTATGAAATCTGGAGATACAATAAAATTGGAGCCTTTAGTAACAAGCGTTTTGTCTTTTACAACCCCGATCTCGTAAACAAGGCGTATCGTCTTTTGCATTCTGACATGGTTGGAGAATTGAAAAACCCGTCTTGGCCACGAGAATTGTCGAAACGAAGCACCCCAAATGGAAATGTTGACGACCCGAATTCTGGCGTACAAGATCATTGGGGAGGAAACAGCCAAGATCTCTTCCGCGATAATTAAGAAATCCGATTACCTTTGAGGGACTTTGGAAAACATCGCTATTGTCATATTAAATTGGAATGGAAAAGACTGGCTTGAACAGTTTCTACCTTCAGTGATTAAGCATTCTGGCTCTGCGCGGATTGTGGTCGCTGACAATGCTTCCGAGGATGATTCTGTAAAATATCTGCAAGAAGACTTCCCATCTATTGAACTCGTTCAGAACGCAACGAATGGTGGTTTTGCAAAAGGCTACAACGATGCCTTAAAAAAAATAACCGCTGAATTTTACGTGCTTCTCAATAACGATATTGAGGTAACAGAAAATTGGCTCGCTCCGTTAATGGCGACCATGCAAAACAAAAATGTAGCTGGTTGTCAACCTAAAATTCTTTCATACGCTAGAAAAACGCAGTTTGAACATGCTGGGGCCGCTGGAGGATTTATTGATAAAAATTATTTCCCGTTTTGCCGCGGACGTTTATTTAACGAAGTAGAAAACGATAGCGGACAGTACGATGGCGAGAGTGAAATTTTTTGGGCAAGTGGAGCTTGCCTCATGATTCGATCTGAATTATTTCATAAAGTTGGCGGCTTTGACGAGGATTTTTTTGCACATATGGAAGAAATCGATTTGTGCTGGCGACTAAAGAAAATGAACTATTCATTCATGGTGTCTCCTACTTCGGTAGTATACCATGTTGGAGGTGGAACGCTCCCCTACAACTCCTCAAACAAGATTTATCTCAATTTCAGAAACAACCTCATCATGATTGCCAAAAATCATGAAGGCCCACTCTTTTTTAAACTTTTTTACCGAATGATTTTGGACGGTATCGCTGGAGCAAAGTTCTTATTCTCTCGTGAATACAAGAGTCTGTTCGCCGTTTTTAAAGCGCATTACTCCTTCAGAAAAGATCTCTTTAAGAAAACACTAAAAAAGCGCAAAGCGATAAAAGAGCAAAGCACTGAATTTAATGCGAAAGGATATTATTCAGGAAGTATACTCTGGGCCTTTTTCTTCAAGAAAATTCGAAAATTTGAAGAGCTTAATCAGCGTTTGTTCAAATAATTGGAGAAGTAGTCAACAGCTAGACCATACGAATCCAAGCCAAATCCAAAAATACAACCAATAGCATTTGCGGAAATTAACGAAGTGTGACGAAATTCTTCACGATCTGCAATATTGCTAATGTGAACTTCAACGACTGGCACCTGAATTGCTTTCACGCAATCACGAATGGCAACACTCGTATGCGTGTAACCACCAGCATTCAGGATGATTCCGTCATGATCTGAGGCTTGCATAAAATTGATAAGCTCCCCTTCTAGATTGGACTGCCAATAATCCAACTCGACATTTTTTGTCAATTTTAAGTTATCCAAATAGGCATCAAAAGACGTATTCCCGTAAATTTGTTCTTCACGTTGTCCGATTAAATTTAAATTTGGTCCGTTAATAATTAATAGTCTCATAGATGTCTACCTGGGAACGCAATATTAAGGATTTTGTTTCATACCTGAAAATAGAGAAAGGTCTCGCCGAGAACTCTATTCTTGCGTATCAAAATGACGTCAAAAAATTGCAAGAATTCTCTGAACCAGCAAAACTGGATGTGAAGACTATTCGTTTTGAACACTTGAAGGATTTTGTACAAGAACTTTATGATCTTGGATTGAGTCCGCGGAGTCAGTCGCGCATAATTAGCGGAATCAAACAATTTTTTACTTTTCTGGTTCTCGAACAAGAAATCGATGTTGATCCCAGCGAATTATTGGAAATGCCAAAGATCGGAAGGAAACTTCCCGAAGTCCTCAGCGTTGAAGAAATAGATGCACTAATTGATGCAATTGACCTGAGCAAACCAGAAGGACATCGCAACAAGGCCATTCTTGAAACATTGTACAGTTGTGGCTTACGTGTATCTGAACTTGTCAATCTTCAATTTGAGGACATCTATTTTGATGAAGGATTCATTCGCGTTACTGGAAAAGGAAATAAGCAACGTCTTGTTCCCGTCAGTGGCACCGTTGAAAGGGAAATTGGAATCTACGTAGAAAATATTCGCAACCATTTGGACATAAAAAAAGGAGAAGAAAGTTATGTTTTTCTTAATCGCAGAGGTGCGAAACTCTCACGAGTCATGATCTTTACGATTATTAAAACCCTTGCAACAGCGATCGGTCTGAAGAAGAATATTTCTCCACACACCTTCAGGCATTCGTTTGCTACGCATCTATTGGAAGGAGGAGCCAATTTGCGGGCAATTCAGGAAATGTTGGGACATGAATCCATTCTCACCACTGAGATTTATACGCACCTCGATCAGCAATTCCTTCGGGAATCGATTATTTCTCATCATCCTAGAAATTCAAAGGTTTAATTGTCGATGGATCACTTCATAACATTCAGCACTCCCATTGATGGAATAGCCTTGCCTGAGCGATTTACCTTCCCGTTTAACTATGAACCTCATCAGCTTTGTCTGATTGCCGCTGGAGAAATCCAAAAGCATTTAAAAATTCAAAAAGACTGGAAACACAATTTTGGATTAGAAGAAGGACAAGAAGGAATGATCATTGGTAAAATGTTTGGTGTTTTAATCGTCGAAAATGATCAAGGAGAAATTGGATACCTAGCGGCGTTTTCAGGTAAACTGGCAGACGCCAATCACCACGCACGATTTGTCCCACCCGTTTTTGACATGCTTACCAAAGATGGCTTTTTCAACAAGGGAATGCAGAAACTTATACGAATGACAGATGATCTCAACGAGTTCAAGAAGGCCCAAGAAGACAGTGAACACAGAACGCAAGAAGAATTGGACGTACTTCTATCCGAGATTCGCCGGCTCAAAAAAGATAGAAAGCAAACCTCGATTAACTTACAACAGCGTCTTTTCGATAATTATCATTTTTTGAATACACTTGGTGAATCGAAATCGCTGATGGATCTATTTTCAGGAAATAAACCGCCTTCAGGATCAGGTGAATGTGCAGCTCCCAAGCTTTTGCAATATGCGTTTCTTAATAAATTGAAACCGATATGCATGGCTGAATTTTGGTGGGGAAAATCTCCCGGATCTGAAATACGAAAACACGGAAATTTTTATCCTGCCTGTCAAGAAAAGTGCGTACCTATATTGTCGCACATGCTCACAGGTATTGAGATGGATGATTCGTTCGCAGAATCTAAGTAAAAGATTACAGTTTATACCTTAAACAAATTCCTGCACCAGCTACCCAACGTTGTCGTTTCATGGTTGACCACTGCATTCCTTGCATTAAATCATATTCAAGCTTTCCGTATACACCCACTCCAATTTTGTTGAAATGATACATTAACTCAGGTCTCAACTGAACATTGATTCCAAATTGATTGTACTCAGGATAAGGCAAATTCGCCTCAGGTTGAACAGTTGTGTATTTCATATATGAGAATCGAGCTCCCACTCCTAGGTTTAATGACAGCTTTGCACCAATTTGTGCAGTGTACTGAAGGTAAATAGGAACGCCAATTGAAAACTGTTTGATATATCCAGAAAGCGTCTCTGTCTTAGTAACATCGTCGAAATACCCAGGAACCAATGTAGAATCATACGATTGTGTTGAGTCTATCCAAACGAGACTCCATGAATCTGGCACATAAACACTATCAGTCACCGTTATTTCATCTTGCAACTCCGCTTTGTATTGGCTGTAATCTACTCCTCCTGATATAGAAAATCTAGAAGAAATAGGATAAATCACCTCCAAGCCTGCGTAGTACCCCATGGTCTCACGCATATTTACAGCAACAGCAACCGAATCGGTAGAACGTAGAGAATTAAAGCCATACGAACCTCCCGCGTAAAGTGCTAGACTAAACCTATTCGATTTACCCGAGTTTATTGGTTTTGGTTGAGTACGGTCCTCTAATTTCTTAAAGCCAGCCCGCATAGAAAACAAGCTTACTGGATTCGTATTCAACTGAGGAGGAAAACCATCTCCTTGCTCCTCTTCGTTATTATTGTCGATCTCCTTTGCGCTATTTCCGACGTCCGTCATACTATCACCTGATGTATTATCCGCCAGCGCTGAAGAACCTGACTCTTCATTAATCGTATCGTTATTGCGTGATGAAATAGTGTTCGCATCATCACCTTGGTGCTGTTCTCCTAAAGCAACTTGGTTCGAAGAAACGGGATCAAATGGCTGGAAATTTTCATCACCACTGCTCTGACCAAGGACCAGTGAAGAACTTCCCATTGCCACTTGAACTCCCGTTATATCTTTATCATTTCCAGCATCGATTGCTGTCGATTGAGTTGATTTCCCCATTCCATTTGAAGGACTGAAGTTTCGGTCTCCAAAACCATTATTAGCATCAACTCCTTCATTCTGAGCTGAAATTCCTTGATGTACTTCTTCTCCATTCATGCCCTGTGTTGATTTCTCATCTTCCTGTCCATGATTGAGATCCATTCCTTCCCCATTGTTATCTTCTTGCATTTCTGTCGAAGATTCATTTTCACTGTTTTCACCAGACGCATCGGTTTGTGCGATTGAAGGATTCCCTTCCGAACGTGTCGTAAACAGTAGGACCGCTGATGTACCTCCAAGTAAACCGATCACCAGCACAATAATCCACCAATAGCCTGCTCCTCTCCCTGTTGCTCCAGGTGCAAATAGCGCTTTGTCTATTTGCTCCTTCGCCTCAATGGGTGGAGTCATCTCAGCTCCTTCGAACGTAGATGAAAACAATTGTTCTATGTCATCCATTTCTTTCATGATGCTACTTTTTCTGGTTGCAGTAGTTCTTTTATCATTTTCTTTGCTTTTGAGTATTGCGATTTAGATGTTCCTTCGCTAACGCCTAAATACTGTGCAATTTCTTTATGTGTCAAATTATCTATCGTATACAGGTTAAACACTGTTCGATAGCCATCTGGTAACTTGTTCAATACTGCGAGAAGCTTGGCTTTTAAATCTTGATCTTCTTCTACAATCTCCTCGACGCTTGCTCTATCAAAATAACTTTCATCGCTGGTCAGGTCGAATCGATAATTTTCCTTGATATAGTTGAGTGCTGTACGAATTACAATTGTTTTTATCCAGGGACCTATTGGGCGCTCGACATCAAATGAAGATCGCTTGTTATAAATCCGAATAAACGCTTCTTGCAATACATCCTGTGCATCATCGTTGCAGCGCGTATAACGAAGGCAAATCATGAACATGCCAGATGAGTAGGACTCGTAAATCTTATCGAATCCATGCTTCTCTCCCGAAACGTATGCTTGAATTATTTCCTTCGTTATCACACTACTACTTCTATTTAGTCACCGATTAACCACCTAAACTGTCATTTGGATTCCACCCTGTTGAATCGTTGGGATTTCCTCCACCACCAGTTGGATCATTCCATCCAGTTGAGTCGTATCCACCTCCACCTAAAGTGTCATATGGGTTCCAGTTTGTTGAATCATCAACCCACGTCGTATCAACGTTCGGATCACTTGGATCGTTGGGTACAATTGGGTCGTCTTGACACGAATTTAACAGTATTATGCAGGCTAAAAAACCTAAGTAAAGCGGGATTATCATTTTCATCTTCATAATTGAAATTTTTAAAGTTGTAAAACACTATTTCAACAGACTGTCTGAACTAATTACAATTTCAAAAATCAAAGGGTTGTCTAGAAAGATATTTTTTTCATTGATCGACAGATTATCAGGCATGCATTTAACCCAATTCTATTGTCCGCAAATATTTCACGCGGACATGAACTAAAAAATATTAAATGGAAAAAGAATTATAGTACGAAGGAGCTAACAACATTCTGCTGGCTCTAATGAACACTACTGAGGAAATTGATCTGAAAAATTAATCAACAACCTTACCGTACAAATCGTAATGGTCAGCTTTCGTGATTTTCACATTGGCAAAGTCACCTAAGCGCACATAAGCTTCATCTTTCTTCACCAAAACTTCGTTATCGACTTCAGGAGAATCGAATTCCGTCCGTCCGATAAAATAATCACCTTCTGCTCTATCGAATAACACTTTATAGGTCTTTCCAACCTTTTGTTGATTCAAAGAATAACTAATCCCAGATTGCAACTCCATGATTTGATCGGCACGTTCTTTCTTTACCTCATCAGGAACGTCGTCCTCAAAATCGTAAGCGTGGGTATTTTCCTCATGCGAATAGGTAAAGATTCCCAAACGATCAAAATTTGAACGCTCTACCCAATCATACATTTCTTGGAAATCTTCTTCCGTTTCTCCTGGATAACCTGCAATCAATGTTGTGCGAATCGTAATTCCAGGAACTTTTTCACGAATCACTTTTATTAATTCTTCCGTTTTTTCACGTGTTGTTCCTCTGCGCATCGCTTTCAACACTTTGGTTGAACCGTGCTGTAATGGAATATCCAAATAATTGCAAATGTTGTCGTACTTATTCATCACGTCCAAAACGTCCATCGGGAATCCTGCTGGAAATGCGTAGTGCAAGCGAATCCACTCGATGCCTTCAACCTGTGCCAATTCCTCCAACAAATCAGCCAATGCTCGCTTCTTGTATAGATCTAGTCCATAATACGTCAAGTCCTGGGCAATCAACATTAGTTCTTTAACACCCTTCGCTGCCAATCCTTTGGCTTGATTCACCAACTCTTCAATCGGTGTAGATTTATGTTTCCCTCTCATTAGTGGGATGGCACAAAACGAACACGGACGGTCGCAACCTTCAGCGATTTTAAAATAAGCGTAATGCGATGGCGTTGTCAATAGACGTTCCCCCACCAATTCATGCTTGTAATCCGCTTTAAGCGTCTTTAATAGCTTAGGTAATTCACGCGTACCAAAAAAAGCATCCACTTCTGGAATTTCCTTTATCAGATCATCTTTGTAGCGTTCCGACAGACACCCTGTAACGTATACTTTATCTACCTGTCCATCTTGTTTTGCCTCGGCAAATCTTAAAATTGTATCTATCGACTCTTGCTTGGCATTATCAATAAAACCACATGTATTGATAATTACAATTTCAGCATCATCTGATTGCGATTCATGCTCAACTTCAAACTTGTTTCCCTTCAGTTGCGCCATCAGAACCTCAGAATCAAAAAGGTTCTTTGAACAACCCAATGTCACCACATTTACCTTATTCTTTTTGAGCGTCTTTGTTTTCATGGGCACAAAGGTAGTGTTTCGTAGAAAGATATAAGCAGAAAGATGAAGTGAGTTTCGTTCAACG
>CAJQJL010000182.1 GCA_905478665.1 uncultured Flavobacteriales bacterium | reverse complement strand
ACAACAGTATGTGGACCTTCATCAACACCCGTAATTCCAGGCGTAATATCCGTTGTAGACCATAAATAAGTATAGGCTCCTGTTCCACCAATTGCTGAAGACATGGCTTCTCCATCAAAGGCGCCACTGCAACTAACATTTGATGTGGCAACAGCACTCGCAATCAACTCACTTGGTTCTGTCAATTCTACAGACCCTGAATTCGCACATGGCGCAGTACTTCCTGACAATTGAATATCATCAGCAGCAAATGATGGATCTGCTCCCGAATTGTTTGCATCATTATCCCAATTGAATCCAATTTTTACATTTGGATTGTTATCTGCCGAAGCTGGAAGAATTATACTGTATGGACTTGCTGCCCACTGGCCTTGTACTCCTAACCCTCCACAAGGTCCTCCGCAACATGGTGTTTGAGGCAAGGGATTAACCAAATCACTCCAAGTCGATCCATCATAATAAGCAAGACTTGCTTGATCAAGTCCTGATTCTCCATAATGCATATAATTAAACGATAAAGTTATTCCTGATTGTCCTGAACAATCAATTGTTGGAGATTCAATACGTTTATGTGTCTCACCAGTACCTCCAGCGTTGTAGGACGCACCACAATCTCCTGTTGGACAAAGACCAACTCCCACACTTCCTACGTGCAGGGTCTGATTGTCCAATGCTGGTGTTGCCACACATCCATCTCCACAATTTCCTGTACCTGTCCCTGCCTCAGTCGCACTCACATACCATTGATTCGTTTGTCCACCTTCAGCCGCCATAATTGTTTGGGTCCACGGTCCATTTACTGATATTGCAGAAGTTGCTAATTGGTTTTGATTCGCACAAGCGGCATCCAGTCCAAAATCCTCTGACCAAAATGTAGCTAAACCGCCAGTCGCGTCAGTTATTGTCACTCCATAATTGCCAGCACACAACCCGGAAATCGTTGCTGTATTTCCGATCGGTGTCAATGCATCATCAACCCATTCATACGAATAAGGAGTAGTTCCTCCGCTTACTGTTACGGTAATTTGTCCATTACAATCACCATAACACAGTATAGGCACATCTATGTTGAATCCAACAATTGTTGGACCACCAGACACAGCAAGTGACTCCAATCCTGATACTTGAGCACCAAGACCATCCTCAACTACGATAAGGTATTGACCAGAAGTGAGACCAGTGAATGTGCCAGACGATTGAAATGTTGCTCCGTTATCTATTGAATACTGATATGGTCCTCCATCGCCCCCAGCACCTGATAGGATGATTAGACCATCGTTTGAATTACAATTTTCGGGAACAGTTGAAATAGTGTATGACACAACTTGCGCCATTAAAAAAGTACCTGTAATTAAAAAACAGGTGAGTAGTAGCAATCTTCTCATCGGTAACATGATTTTAGGTTCGATGCAAATTACAAAAAAAATTGAAGTTTTTATGGTGTCCATTTGAGGAATAAAACGCTCGCATTTTCATTCCTTTCCTCTTTTTGTTCCAGTCGCTATCAACCTTTCATTAATTTGCCTTACTTTTGTAGGCGCTATCTCAATTAGCAAGTAGATTACAGGTATGAAAAACATTCGAAACTTTTGCATTATTGCCCATATTGATCACGGGAAAAGTACACTTGCCGATCGCTTATTGCAGACCACAGGTACAATCTCAGATCGTGAAATGCAGAATCAGGCGTTAGACGATATGGATCTGGAACGTGAACGTGGAATTACCATTAAGAGTCATGCCATTCAAATGAACTACTCGCACAACGGCGAAGATTACATTCTAAACTTGATTGACACACCAGGCCATGTTGACTTCTCTTATGAGGTATCACGGTCTATTGCGGCGTGTGAAGGAGCATTGCTTATTGTTGATGCTGCTCAAGGAATTGAAGCACAAACAATTTCAAATTTATATTTAGCCTTAGAGCACGATCTTGAAATTATTCCAATTTTGAATAAGATGGATTTGCCTGGTGCGATGCCTGAAGAAGTAACCGATCAAATTGTAGAATTAATTGGTTGCGACCCGAGTGATGTTATACCTGCTTCTGGGAAAACGGGAATGGGTGTCCAAGACATCTTGGATGCTGTTATCAATAGAATCCCTGCGCCAAGCGGAGATGAGTCTGCGCCACTTGAGGCTATGATTTTCGATTCTGTCTTTAACTCATTTAGAGGTATTATCGCTTATTACCGTGTTAAAAACGGTGTCATTCGCAAAGGAGATAAAATTAAGTTCTTCAACACAGGAAAGAGCTACGGTGCGGAGGAAATTGGGATTTTGAAAATGGATCTCGTTGCAAAAAAAGAAGTTAGAGCGGGAGATGTTGGTTACGTTATTTCAGGAATTAAAAAAGCCGCTGAAGTTAAAGTTGGAGATACGATAACAACTTTGGAAAACCCTTGTGAAAAAGCAATTAAAGGATTTGAGGATGTAAAGCCGATGGTCTTTTCGGGAATTTATCCTGTTGATACAGAAGATTACGAAGAGCTCCGTTATTCTATGGAGAAATTGCAGTTGAACGATTCATCATTGGTCTTTGAACCAGAATCTTCTGCCGCACTTGGGTTTGGATTCCGTTGTGGATTCCTAGGTATGCTTCACATGGAGATTATTCAGGAACGTTTGGAGCGAGAATTCAACATGACTGTAATTACGACCGTTCCCAACGTTTCGTACAAAGCATATATGCGTCGTGATCCAGAAGTTGCTATTATTGTAAATAACCCTTCTGAGCTTCCAGACCCTTCAGGGATGGAGTTCATCGAAGAGCCTTATATCAAAGCACAGGTGATCACGAAATCTGAGTATGTAGGTCAAATCATGACATTATGTATTGAAAAACGTGGAGAATTGACCAATCAGGTTTATTTGACACAAGATCGTGTTGAACTTTCCTTTGAGATGCCAATGGGAGAAATCGTCTTTGATTTCTACGATCGCCTGAAGACTGTTTCAAGAGGATATGCTTCTTTTGATTACCATCCAATTGGATATAAAACATCTGACCTTATAAAGATGGATCTCTTGTTAAATGGAGAACAGGTGGATGCGCTATCTGCGCTTGTGCATAGAAGCAATGCTTTCGATTTAGGGAAACGGATCTGCATAAAGCTTAAAGAACTGATTCCTCGACAGCAATTCGAGATTCCAATACAAGCTGCCATTGGTGCGAAAATCATCGCTAGAGAAACGATTAAGGCACTTCGGAAGGATGTAACGGCAAAATGTTACGGTGGTGATATTTCGCGTAAGCGTAAACTTCTGGAAAAGCAAAAAGCTGGTAAGAAACGAATGCGTCAGGTTGGTAAAGTGGAAATTCCACAAGAAGCATTTTTAGCAGTCTTGAAGCTCAACGATTAATATCAAGACCACCACCTTTAGCTTCTCTAGATTACTCACCTTATGTATAGTGTGATTATTACCTTTCTATTATGATAGATGTATCTCGCTCTGAAAACCAAATTCAATGTGTTGCTAATTTTCAAGACCTTGTAAACACTCCTTTTCAAGAAAAAATTAATGCGATTTGTTGGGCTCGCGAATTAATGGGTGATTTTGCTGAAATTGTTAAGCTAGTAGAGCCAAATGGAAACATGGTTGAGCTTGATGAAGACAAGCTTCATGCACTTCAGTTGAGCGAACAGGGACAACTTGCACGTGAAACTCTCCTAAATGACTTGACGTTATTGAGAGCCCATGGCGCATCTCCCGTACTCAATGTAATCAATTGCTATGAACGAGATGATTCCAACCTGGTTTTTCCGACTGATGTTTATTCCTATCATGTAGATCGCTCCCCTGTGCCAACTGATACTTTTTTGTGTACTTATTCGGGCGAGTCGAGTGACATAATACCAAACTCACAGGCCGAACAAAAAATTCGTGTTCCCGAAATTCGTGATCAGCTCAAAAAACTATACAGTGGAGCAGACGAAGGTTTCGAAACATTTTTAAGTGAGAACTTCTTTGACTTGCACTATCAACCTAAACCCTTGGCATCTCCAATCTCTTTGGGCTTGGGTAATCTTTGGAAGCTAGCAGTAGACCACCCAAAAAGTCAAGTCCTTCCTTGTCTACATCGTGCACCGAAGGAAAAAACTGGACAAAAGCGATTGTTATTAATCTGTTGATTTACTAGAACAAAAAAAGAGGCTCGTCAACTTGACGAAACCTCTTCCTCTTTTTCAGCGGTACACTTCTATTACAACTTGCTGCTCAACTCATTCTTCAAACCATTCCACTCAACAAGGTGCATTTTCACCGTACCTACTGGTATTTTCGCTTTAATAAGTAACGGTATTTTATTAGCATCGGCCGTTACCCAAAATTGTACATCTTCTTCATTTTCAAAGTACCTCCCTGTTTGTACTACAGGCACGAACTTGTGACATTTAAACTTTCCTTTACGAATCCGAACAACCTCGTCACCCACATATTTGATTTTCAAAAGGTATATTTCGTTGTCCATAAAGCATTTGAACTGGAATGTTCTTCCTGGTTTCAATGTTCTAAAATCTAAGGTACGTGCTTTATAAAATGATGAGACCATATCTTGAATCCCCATAGGCGTCTTAAAGTATTCCTGGCCGTTATACACTTTATATTGATTTTGCTTGAAGGTATAATTCTGTTCAATTTTGTACCCTCCTTCATTCACATCACGCTTAAAATACCATGGCATGATTGACTTCTGATCAATGTAGCTTTCATACGTGTCTCTCACCTTATAAAAGGCATTAAATCCTCCGAGTGTACGACCTGTTCCAACAACATGATACAGCGGACGGTTTCC
>CAJQJL010000181.1 GCA_905478665.1 uncultured Flavobacteriales bacterium | reverse complement strand
GTGCGTATGGCGCAACCTTGTATCATATACAGAGCTGTCACCATGCGGGTGATACTTACCAAGTACCTCACCTACAATTCTCGCACTCTTCTTATAAGGTCTGTTTGAATAAACGCCTAGATCCTGCATTCCATACAATACTCTCCTGTGAACTGGTTTAAAGCCATCTCTCACGTCTGGAAGTGCTCGGGATACAATAACGGACATTGAATAATCAATGTACGCCGATTTCATCTCATCTTCAATGTTGATCTGGATTATTCTTTCTCCATCTGCCATCTTGTCACTAATTTATTTTTTGCACGATTTATGCCTGTTAAAAACAAGCACCGAAAGTAGTTATTAAATACATAAAAATTGGCTTTGTTTTTGTGCTAGTTACTAACAAAAATCTGTGTAAAATTGCTGTTTTGGCCTACTTATTAACAATTTTATTCGTTATATATTTGTAAGTGGTTGAAAATGTCGATTTTTACGAGAAGCGAACATGAATTTATAATACCTTGATTGAATAATATATGGAGGCAAAATTTTCACAAAGAGTAAAGGATGTAATCAGTTATAGCAGAGAGGAAGCTCTTCGATTAGGTAATGACTTTATTGGAGTAGAACACTTGTTGTTGGGATTGATTCGTGAAGGAGATGGCAAGGCTATTCTAGTATTGCAGGAATTTCAATTGAATTTGAAGATGATTCGCAAGGAGATTGAACAGACCTTACAGCAATCTGCAGGTACAGCGAATCAGAATCTTGCAAATATTCCATTGGTTAAGCAAGCGGAACGTGTTTTGAAATTAACATATCTGGAAGCTAAGTTGCATAAGAGTACAATGATAGGAACAGAACACTTACTTCTATCCATTTTAAAAAATGAGGATAGCGTAGCGTGTAGTTTACTTAATAAATACGGCGTTATTTACGATAACGTTAAAGACGAATTAGAAGCAATGAAAGAAGACGAAATAACTCCTAGGGCAGAGTTTCCCGGAGGAGCTGAGGAAGAAGGGCAAGAAGAATCATATTCTTCACAACGAAAGCCTGCCGACCCTAAATCAAAGACGCCAGTACTGGATAACTTTGGTAGAGATTTAACAAAGATGGCTGAAGCTGGTAAGCTTGATCCAATTGTTGGTAGAGAAAAAGAAATTGAACGTGTGAGCCAGATTCTTTCACGTAGAAAGAAGAACAATCCAATATTGATTGGTGAACCTGGAGTTGGTAAGAGTGCAATTGCTGAAGGTTTGGCATTGCGAATTGTACAGCGAAAGGTTTCTCGGGTGCTTTTTAATAAGCGTATTATATCATTGGATTTAGCTTCATTGGTTGCGGGAACAAAATACCGTGGTCAGTTTGAAGAGCGGATGAAGGCTGTTATGCAGGAGATCGAAAAGAATCCTGATGTAATATTGTTCATTGATGAGATTCATACCATCATTGGTGCTGGTGGGGCTTCAGGCTCTTTGGATGCATCGAATATGTTTAAGCCTGCTTTAGCGAGAGGTGAGATGCAAGCCATTGGAGCAACAACATTGGATGAGTTCCGTCAGCACATTGAAAAAGATGGAGCGTTGGAAAGACGATTCCAGAAGGTGATTATTGAGCCAACTTCGATTGAAGAAACAATACAGATCCTCGACAATATTAAAGATAGATATGAAGATCATCACTCTGTTACTTATGATGAGGATGCAATTAAAGCGTGTGTTTCATTAACAGAAAGATATATAACAGATCGTCATCTTCCAGACAAGGCAATTGATGCCTTGGATGAGGTAGGTTCTCGTGTGCACTTGACAAATATTAATGTCCCGCAGGAAATTCTTGATGTTGAAAAGAAGATAGAAGACCTGAAGGGACAAAAGAATGAGGTGATAAAGTCTCAGCAATATGAGAAAGCTGCCGAGTTACGTGATGATGAGCGTAAGTTGATGGAAGAATTAGAGGTTGCTAAGAAGAAGTGGGAAGAGGAATCTAAAAATAACCGAGTGGTTGTAACTGAAGAGCACGTTGCTGAGGTTGTTTCCATGATGAGTGGAGTTCCTGTTACTCGAATCTCTGAATCTGAAACGGGACGTCTGGCTAGCATGTCCGATGAGATTAAGACTAAAGTTGTTGGACAGGATGAGGCAGTATCGAAAGTTGTAAAAGCAATTCAGCGTAATAGAGCTGGCTTGAAAGATCCGAATAAGCCGATTGGGTCATTCTTCTTTTTAGGGCCAACCGGTGTTGGGAAAACGCAATTAGCGAAAGTTCTGGCGCAGTATCTTTTCGATTCGCAGGATGCGTTGATTCGTATCGATATGTCTGAGTACATGGAGAAATTCTCAATTTCAAGATTGGTTGGAGCACCTCCAGGGTACGTAGGATATGAAGAGGGTGGTCAATTGACTGAAAAAGTTAGAAGAAAGCCATACTCTATCATCTTGTTGGATGAAATAGAAAAAGCTCACCCAGATGTGTTCAATCTTTTGCTACAGGCATTGGATGATGGGCATATGACGGATGGACTCGGAAGAAAGATTGATTTCAAAAACACTATTTTGATTATGACTTCGAATATCGGGGCACGTCAGTTGGCTGAATTTGGAACAGGAGTTGGATTTGGAACAAAGGCTCAAGAGGATCAGAAGGAAGATCACACAAAGGCAGTTGTTCAGAATGCATTGAGAAAAGCATTTGCACCTGAATTCCTTAACCGTGTTGACGATATGATCATGTTTAAATCGTTGTCAAGAGAAGATATCCATCAGATTATTGATATTGAACTTGAGAAGTTATACGGGCGTATTAATGAGCTTGGGTATTCAATTGCGATGACGGAAGCCGCAAAAGACTTTATCGTTGAAAAAGGATATGATGAGAAGTTTGGAGCGCGACCATTGAAAAGAGCGATTCAAAAGTATATTGAAGACCCATTAGCCGAACAAATTGTAAAGTCTAATCTTCATGCTGGCGATTCTATTAAAATTGACCAGAAGAAAGGTGATGATACTGAGCTTCTTGTCAAGATTCAAAAAGGTAAGGATAAGAAGCCTGAAGCTAAATAGGATTATCATAAATAGAATTAACGGAAAACAGCAGTAAGAATCTTACTGCTGTTTTTTTTTGTTTCAACTCTTTGTTCTTTGGGATATGCTACCGATGTGTTAGGCTGTAAAAGCGATTGCAAGGACGAGAATAGCCAGTCCTGAAATAGAAATGCCAATAATTGCACAAATTCTCCCGCCGTTTACATTTTTATAAGATGATTCGGTGTAACGATCTCGATTATTGCGGTATTCCTCAAGTGCTTTTCCTGAAAGGCTAAGTGAGATAATGCCCATAATTAATCCTAATAATCCAGCAAATACGATGGAAAGAATCCCTAAGGTAAGAACTCCTCCTGCGTTTGGTAGTCCAATTTTGTTTTGTTGTGGAGTAGATATTGTTCCATCCAAAATTTCATTTCGTGTGTCCATATTGGTTAAGTAAGGTTAGTTTTTGATTCAGGAAAGTAACAATTATTATGGATAATAGAAGGCTCTTTTCAACCTTTTTTCGAATCTATTGCAGCACGCACACTCCCGTGCAGTTCAAGAAGGCTTTTCGCCTCATTGTAGTCAATGTCAAGTGATTCCTGCACCATTCTGGCTCCACGATCGACAAGTTTTTTGTTGCTCAGTTGCATGTCAACCATTCTATTACCTTTCACGTGTCCCAATTTGATCATCAGTGAGGTACTAATCATATTGAGGATAAGCTTTTGTGCAGTTCCTGATTTCATCCGTGTACTTCCCGTAACAAACTCAGGTCCGACAACTGCTGTCATTGGAAATTGAGCTGCTTGCTCCAGTGGGTTATTCGGGTTGCATGAAATGGATCCTGTTAAAAGACCGAATTCATTTGCTTTTTTGATTGCACCAATAACGTATGGAGTAGTTCCTGACGCGGCAATTCCGATGAGGGTGTCGTTTGGGTTGACGGAGTATTCTTGCAAATCCTTCCAGCCTTGATTCCAATCATCTTCTGCAAATTCTACAGCTTTACGAATGGCAGAATCACCTCCTGCAATGAGTCCGATGACTACGCCGTGGTCAACACCAAAAGTAGGTGGGCATTCGCTGGCGTCTACTATTCCAAGTCTTCCACTTGTTCCAGCACCAGTATAAAAAAGGCGGCCTCCATTTGACATACGTAAATAGCACGCATCGACGAACTTTTCAATGGATGGAATGATTTCTTTAATTGTTTCGGCAACGGTTTTATCCTCTGCGTTAATGCCGTTTAGCAATTCGGAAGTCGACATTTTATCAAGGTCGTCGTAATTGGAAGATGATTCGGTTACTTTCATCTATATGAGATATGCTTTTTGATGCTCTTTGGATAAATCTACTTCCACGCGTTCCTTAAGTGTTGTTGATAGGCTAATACCAACAAAATCAGCCTTAATAGGGAATCGCCTGTGTTTTCTGTCAACCAATGCTACAGTTTTAATTGCCTTTGTTGGGAAATCTAAAATATCAGTCAAGGCATATTGCATGGTTTTTCCTGAATTAAGAACATCATCTACCAACACAATAAATCCATTTTTCAAATTCTGTTTTTCGGCAGTCAATTTGATTTCTTCCGACCAAGGTTCACTCTTGTTGAGTTGAATCTCAAACAAGTGGACACTTAAATCCGAATTCTCTTTAATAATGTTTGTTAGACGTCGAGCGAGCTCAGCTCCATTGCCAATTATTCCGCCAATAAAAATTTCCTTTTCTTCAAAACAATTTTCCAGCAACTGATGCCCTAGTCGGTTGATTTTTTGGTCAATTTCTGTATTTGAAAGGATTTCTTGCATAGTTATAATTAAGAGTATCAAAGTTAATAAGAAAAAGTGAACGCGACCTTTAAAAACTCCAATGATGAATCACGGTAATCTACTCAAATTGTCTTTTGCCCAGACGTTGTCAGGTTCCAAATCCAGCAATTCTAAATAATAATCGTGCGCGATTTCGTACTGTTCATTTTCATGCGCCGTTAGTGCCTTGTCGCTTAATTCTTCAATGTTGATTATGTACAGATTCTCTTTCGCTATTTCATGATTTGGCTCCAGTTCGAGGGCGGCGTTGTAGTACTTTTTGGCATGAAAAAAATCACCGCCAACTTGATATGCATAGCCTTGTGAATAATTCCATTCAGCTGACCAGGGTGCATGAAAGAGGGTCGTAATGCCGATTATCCAAACTCCTGCGACGAATAAGATTGGGATAATTCTATACTTCAGTTCTGATGACCATCCTGTTAAGAAGCCGATAAGTAGTCCACCAGACATGGCTTCTATGCCAATTGTGTAATTGTACGCTGTGTTCATATAATAGGACAAGGCGATGGTTAAAATTCCGAATGCCAAATAGTAATACTTAAACTTCAGTTGATAAAGAGGATTTCGAACATTCTTTCCAATAATAAATGCGAGGAAAAAGTAATTTACCCCTGAAAGACCAACTCCAGCATCATTTGATAAAGTCAACTGAATAAGCGAAGTGATTGTCGATGCAAAAAGACCTAACAAAAATAATCTCACTATTCCTGCCCGTCGTTCCAAAAACGAAGCAAAAATGAGCGTTGCAACCAAATTTAGAATCAGGTGAGGATAGGAAATGTGTATCGCACTATTTGTGAGTACTCCCCAATATTGACCAAGATATATTTGAATGGCATACGGTGCGCCTATTGAACTGAATAAAGAACCATTATTAACATTACCTAAAATGGAGTATTGGAGAATAACAAACATTACAACACTTGTAGTCAGTATAAGTGATGTAAACCATGGGAAAGGCATTTTTTGTTTGAGAGTCATGGTATTGTAACGTTTAAAATCGATGTGATAGTATCAAAAATAGCGCCTTTTTTTGTCTAAAATTTCGGCCAAAAATAAGTTATTCACGATCGTTGTTAACAACATGTCAAAAACTCAATCTGATTAGTCGAATTCAATAAGGATTTTTGTCTAAATTTGCGTTCAATTTGGCGCCAAGTTTAGTGCAAAGTTGAACCTTTTAATAGAGCAGATAATGCCGAAAAATAATTCGATTAAGTCCATTCTTATCATAGGGAGCGGACCAATTGTGATAGGTCAAGCGTGTGAGTTTGACTACTCTGGATCACAAGCATCAAGATCTTTAAGGGAAGAAGGAATTGAAGTAACATTGATTAATTCCAATCCTGCAACCATTATGACTGATAAGGTTGTAGCGGATAATGTCTATTTAAAACCTCTTGAGCCTGAGAGTATTATTGAGATTCTTGGAAATCATAAAATTGATGCTGTTCTTCCAACTATGGGAGGGCAAACAGGGTTGAACCTGTGTATCAAATGTGATGAGATGGGGATTTGGGAAGATCATGGTGTGGATATTATTGGTGTTGATATCAACGCAATTGAAATCACCGAGAACAGAGAAGCTTTCCGAGATTTAATGCTTGAAATTGGTGTAGGAATGGCTCCTCAGGAGTCGGCTAAATCATTTTTGCAAGGAAAGGAGATTGCACAAGAATTTGGTTTTCCACTTTGTGTTAGAGCTTCGTATACTTTAGGAGGGGCAGGAGCATCCATTGTTCACGACCCAAAGGAGTTTGATACCTTATTGGAAAGAGGTCTTCAGTTGTCACCAATTCATGAGGTGATGATCGATAAGGCTTTATTGGGCTGGAAAGAATATGAATTAGAACTCCTTCGCGATGCGAATGATAATGTTGTGATCATTTGTTCAATTGAGAACTTTGATCCAATGGGAATTCATACTGGAGATTCAATTACGGTTGCTCCAGCAATGACACTCTCGGACACGACCTTCCAGAAGATGCGTGATATGGCAATCAAAATGATGCGTTCTATCGGTAATTTTGCTGGGGGCTGCAACGTGCAATTTGCGGTGTCTCCTGATGAAAAAGAAGAGATTATTGCGATAGAGATTAACCCTCGAGTTTCTCGATCATCAGCTTTGGCTTCTAAAGCAACAGGTTATCCAATTGCAAAGATTGCTGCGAAGTTGGCGATCGGATATCATTTAGATGAGTTGAACAACCAGATTACTGGAACCACCTCAGCTTTGTTTGAGCCAACATTGGATTATGTTATTGTCAAGATTCCACGTTGGAATTTCAATAAATTCCCTGGTACAGATAGAGAACTGGGATTGCAAATGAAGTCTGTTGGAGAAGTTATGGCCATTGGTCGTTCTTTCCAAGAAGCGCTTCAGAAAGCATGTCAATCGCTAGAGATTAATAGAAATGGTCTTGGTGCAGATGGTAAAGAATTGACCAATCAAGATCAAATTTTACATAGTCTTGAACATCCTAGTTGGAATCGATTATTTCATATTTACGATGCCATTAAATTGGGAATTCCATTTAAGACTATTCAAGAGAAGACTAAAATTGATATTTGGTTCTTAAGGCAAATCGAAGATATGATTCATCTTGAGAAGAAGATGGAGAAATATCACCTTGAGAATTTCCCAAAGGAGCTTATGTTTGAAGCTAAGCAAAAAGGGTATGCAGATCGACAAATTGCACACTTGTTAAGATGCTTGGAATCTGAGGTGTACAAGGCGCGTGAAGATTTCGGAATCAATAGAGTGTACAAGGTTGTTGATACCTGTGCAGCAGAGTTTGAAGCACAAACACCTTATTACTATTCAACATTTGAATACGAGAACGAAAGTATAGTATCTGATAAGAAGAAAGTTGTGGTACTTGGTTCTGGTCCGAATAGAATTGGACAAGGAATTGAGTTTGATTACAGTTGTGTACACGGAGTTTTAGCAGCAAAAGAGTGTGGTTATGAAACAATCATGATTAACTGTAATCCTGAAACTGTTTCTACAGATTTTGATACTGCAGACAAGTTATACTTTGAGCCTGTTTTCTGGGAACATATTTATGACATTATCAAGCATGAGAAACCAGAAGGAGTAATTGTTCAATTAGGTGGACAAACTGCTTTGAAACTCGCTGAAAAACTGGAGCGCTATGGAATAAAAATCTTTGGAACCAGCTATGATGCACTTGATTTAGCTGAAGATAGAGGAAGATTCTCTGAAGTTTTAGAGAAGAATGGGATTCCTTTCCCTAAGTATGGTGTTGTAGAGAGTGCTGAGCAAGCGCTTGAGTTGTCTAATGATTTAGGCTTTCCATTACTCGTTCGACCTTCGTATGTTTTGGGTGGGCAGAAGATGAAAATCGTTATTAACAAAGAAGATCTAGAGCATCACGTAGTCGATATTCTAAATGAAATGCCTGGAAATCAGATTCTCTTGGATCACTTCCTTGGTGGAGCAATAGAAGCGGAGGCAGATGCGATTTGTGATGGTGAAGATGTGTACATCATCGGTGTTATGCAACATATAGAGCCAGCAGGAATTCACTCAGGAGATTCTTACGCGCTTCTTCCACCTTATAATTTGGGTGATTTTGTTATGCAGCAAATTGATGATATTACAAGAAAGATCGCGGTAGAGTTGAAAACGGTTGGTTTAATGAATATTCAGTTTGCTATCAAGGATGACATTGTTTATGTAATTGAGGCGAACCCAAGAGCTTCCAGAACAGTTCCATTTATAGCTAAGGCATACGATGAGCCTTATGTAAATTATGCTGTGAAGGTGATGTTGGGAGAAAAGAAGGTAAAAGACTTCAATTTTTCACCAAAGCGCAATGGATATGCAATTAAGATTCCAGTATTCTCTTATGAGAAATTCCCAGATATTAAGAAAGAGCTTGGTCCTGAGATGAAATCTACTGGTGAAGCAATCCGATTTATTGACACGCTGAAAGATCCTTTCTTTATGAAGATCTACTCAGAAAGAAATATGCATTTATCGCGCTAATGGTTACTGCGAGTGTAACAGGTTTATTTCGAACCATTCTGATTATTGTCGGGGCGTTTGTTCTGTTGCGTTTTATTGGGCAACTTATGAATGCCAAACGAAACGTAGATGAAGAGCGTGATTTGAATGATCGTCAGCGAAAGTTTGAGTCGGAAAGAAAAAAGTCTTCAGAAAATTTGGGAAAGACGAAAATCCTCAAGTCTTCGGAATCTGCAGAAGATGTTGATTTTGAGGAAGTAGAGTAGATCTTTCTTGAGCGAGATTGGAAAACCTTTTTTTCATTCATGAATTTCGGGCTTCTTGCGCTTGAAAACTACATTTTGATTATCTTCATGGCTTAAATTAAGAACATCATTACATCCTGATATTTATGGACCTCAAGAATTTCTTTTCAAAAAATTGGATGCATTTTGCCGTTTTGGCAGCTTTCATCATTGTAGCAGTAGCTTATTTCTCTCCTCAGTTCGACGGTTACGGGTTAAAGCAGCATGATATAGAACAGTTTAAGGGAATGTCCAATGAAATTGTTCATCACAGGGAGGTAACGGGTGAGGAGCCACTTTGGACAAATTCAATGTTTGGAGGAATGCCAGCAACGCAAATCTCAATTCTTTACAGTGGAAATGTTTTCAAAAGCCTTTTGTCAGGATTTTTTAAGATTTTTTCGCCACCAGCGGGATTGTTTTTTTTACATTTAATATGCTTCTATATTCTGGCTCTTTGTCTCCGTATTAAACCGCTAATAGGTCTGTTTGGCGCACTCGCATTTGCCTTTGCTAGCTATGAATTGATAATAATGCAAGCAGGGCATAATTCGAAAGCAATGGCAGTGGCAATTACTCCTGCTGTTCTTGGAGCATTCATTTATGCCTTCCGGTATAATTGGAAATGGGGAGCAATACTGTCAGCCGTATTTATGTCTTTCGAGCTTGCTGCGAATCACTTTCAGGTAACGTATTACTTAGCAATATTGCTATTCATTCTTGGCAAATTCTTCTTCTGGAAATCTGTCTATAATAAGGAGGTTAAGAAGTTTGGACTCGCAACTGTCGGAATAATCGTCGGGTACGTTCTGGCACTCTTGATTAATTATGGAAATATTAATCTCACAAATTCGTACGCGAAGAATACGATTCGTGGAGCAAACGATATTACAATTGCTACGGATGGTAGTCCGTCGACCATTGCAACTGAAGGTCTTGATAAGGATTACATTACAAGATGGAGTTATGGAATAGGGGAGTCATTTACCTTAATTTCTCCTTATGTGAAGGGTTCTCATTCTGCTGCATTAAAGCATACGCACTTTGTTGATATTGCCGATAATACTGATTTGCCTCCTAGCGCATTGAAACAAGTAATGGAACTACCTGCATATTGGGGGGATCAACCAATCACCTCTGGACCAGTGTATTTGGGAGTTATTGTGGTCTTTTTAGCTCTACTTGGGCTCGTCTTTTTGAAAGGTGGACTAAAATGGGTTTTATTTGGTGTTGCTGTGCTTGCACTTATGTTGTCATGGGGTAAGAATTTTATGTGGCTTACAGATTACTTCATCGAACGCTTCCCAGGATATGATAAGTTTAGAACCGTAACTATCATTATGGTACTCATAGAGTTGGTTTTACCAGTTATTGGAATTCTTCTTCTACAGAAATTCTATGAAGAAAGAGAGAAAATAAAGGAGAAGAAGATGATTTTTGTATATGTCTCAACTGTATTCTTTGTCTTTTTAATAATTGTAAAGGTTGTTGGTCTAAGAGATAATTACACATCTGTTGGAGACCAAACGCAAATAGAAAGGTACCGAGCGGGAATGATGGATCAGGTCAGTGGGATGGATCCAGCAGTCCTTATGCAGCAGTATAGAGTAGATGTCAATAATGAAGCACAGGTGAATGAGTTTCTTGATCTTCAAATGGAGCCTATTGAAAATAATTATGCTGACCTAAGAGTTGTTCGTGCGGCAATTTTTTCAAGCTCAATGACACGAACACTTGTGTTTGCCTTCTTTGGAATTTTAATAGTAGGCCTGTTCTTCTTTACGAATTTGCCATCTCCATATATAGTTGGTGGATTAATCGTATTGCTCTTAGCAGATCTGGTACCAGTTAACTTAAATTATTTGGGTAAAGAAGAAGATTCAAGAGGGAACTATGTACACTGGGTGCCAGAAGAAGAACGCGCGTATCCAATTAGTTCGCAAGCAGCGGATATCCAGATTCTGGAAAATGAAATTGCTGAGAACCCTGAAATTGCACAATTCATTGTAGGTGGTGAAAACAAAGGAGTTAAAAAGGCTAATGAACTTGAGTATACAGGTATAGCGAAGAGACGAGTAATTGATTCTTATAAGTTTGCAGCCTTGAATCAAGCAACAAATTACCGTGTGTTTGATATGAATGGAGGTTGGGGGAACTCGCGAGCTTCTTATTTCCACAAGTCACTAGGTGGTTACCATGGTGCGAAATTGAGAAATATTCAGAACCTATTTGAATTTCATATTGCACGATCGAACAACAACGTGTTGAACATGTTGAATGTAAAATACTTCATCCAAGGTGATAAACTGAATAAGAACGAACAAGCGATGGGGAACGCATGGCTTGTAAAAAGCATTCGTGATTTTGAAACTCCAAATGATGAAATTCGTGCGTTAGGAAAGACCTTCAGCGTGAAAAACGTAGGAGGTGGCGGATTAATTGTCAATTACGATTTGGTTAAAACGGCTGATGTGTACGGAGGTGAGTACATGAAGTATTTATTACCAAATGGAGATTCATTGGACATTCCATTATCGAATGGTCTTACCAAAGGGTTGAAAGCCTTGTTCGTGATGGACGTGAATGGAGCAACGAATTTAGTGCCAGAAGCAACGGTAGAGATGGATACATCCAATTCTTTTGCACGAATGGTGTCAATTGAAGTCATAGAGGATTTTGCACCATCAGAGGAGGTGATTATGTTGAAGTCTGAAAGCAAAAAGTTATCAAAAAAGGAATTCACTGGAGAAGGAACGGTTGTAATGAAATCGTATGCTCCCAATGTGATTGAATACGAAGCAAAGCTTAAAGGAGACCAGTTGGTTGTTTTCTCAGAGATTTACTACAAAGATGGTTGGACTGCATATGTCGATGGCAAAGAGACGGAAATTTTGAAAGTAAATTATTTATTACGCGGTCTTGAAGTCAAAGGGGGTGAGCATAAGATTGTATTTAAGTTTGATATTCCTGAGTTTCACTCGGCATCTAAGATGGCCTATGCTGGGTCAATTCTGGTTTTCTTGTTCATTGGTTGGGGTGTATATTCAAGTCTCAAGGCGAAGAAAAATAGCGTGGAGCAAAAAGAAGAAGCGTAATTAATTGAGTGAATTGATATGTTGAATGTAGCGATCGGCGACCTTTCCATCAATTTTGTGTGAATTCTGCTGAATAAATGCCGCTGTATCCAATGTTGATTCAAAGTTGTTTTGCATCAAATTGTCGAATGCAGCTATTAATTCCTCAGCATTTTTCACCTGGATAGCAACGCCATTTTCTTTGTAATGCGCTATATCCTCATCCAAAGGATCAATTGTTATTAATGGAGTTCCAAAATAAATAGACTCGGCTCCGACAGTTGAGAAACAAGTGATGTGCACTGATTGGATTTCTAAAAGATGATACAGGTCCATTTCTTGAGTGAAAAGAAGGACTTCATCCGTTTCGCGTAAAAGTTTTTTGTAGTATGATTTTGACTCTGCGGGGTGTAATTTAAACACAATTTGAACGTTGGGAAATTCACGTGCTAATTCAATTACAGCAAGTGCAGCTTGAGTTCGCACGGCTTCATCCTTTTGAGGTTGCGTGGTATAGACCACAACAGGTGCATTATCTTTTCCTCCTGGTATTTTTCTCACAATTCTTGATCCTGACATTTTATAGATAACATCAGTTCGCAATTGGCCTAAGACTTCGGTGTTGTTCATTGTGTAACAACTGTATTCTGTTAGTATTTGGCGTGAATTCTCTCCCCAAATAATGGTGTGATCTGGTATTGGTGAATACTTCGATTCACTTTCCCCATAGATATACGAAACATTCATCTGTGCAATCAGTCCATGTTGAATTCCAATTGTATGAACCTTATTCATTCTAGCGGCATCCAAAATAGACCGTTCATTCGAGCTATGTTCCGAAATAGTACTAACTGTATTAAATCTCATTTTTTCGAAGAAAGAACGAAAGCAAATATATTGAAAGAGGTAAAGTTTTGAAGAAGATTTCAGATGTATTAGCTCTGAATAAAAGGATTTGTGAATAGGGGAGAGCGCTTCCTCAATTTTAGACTTTCCTTCACTAAGTTCATTTAAAAATTGATTAATTTTTTTTATTTGCCTGAAGTTTTTAATCCCATGAAAAAATAAGACACATTCACTATTGAACTGTGGATAGTCTGAGTCAATCGGCTCTTCCTTTTTCCAGTTTGAGATTCCTTTATCTAATTTTGGAAATGGATTAAAGCGTAAAATAGCCCAGTCTTTAGAGTCGCCCTTACTCAAAAGATCCGCATAGTATGGGTTGTAGCTCAGGTTACTTTTTTTCTGTTGGACAGAAAGATCGTTGTTAACAATTAAAAGATTCTTTCGTTTTCGAACTTTCCCGATTCTAAATCGACTTTGAATTCCTCGAAAAGAGAAACGTATACCAAATGAAAGAAGAGCTAATCTTGAAATTTTGGATCTGGTACCGATGATACTGGAGGAAATAACGTCTACCGAATTATTGCCCATAAAGAAACGTTGTACGATATTATCATCTGAGTAAACGGTTAGAAAATCATTGGTCTTAAGGTGCTTTTTTACGGCTTCAATAATCTGATAACCTTCACGAACTGAATAATAAACCCTGAAACGATGGTAGTACCAGAGGTAAGCCCCTTCAAATTTTAATTTTTCCATTAGCGGAGTCCCATCAATTTCAACTGAAGCGAAAGAAATGAGTTCCTTAAGAACTTTTGCATTCACTTCTTTTTTCAATACACTATCTAGTCGACAACGTCTAATTTTAACATTCGCAGGAGCACAAGTGTAGTCTTCATACACTACGACGTTTGCAGAATTCGAAAGGAGCTCTGACCACTCTTCTGTTGAGAGGTCACGAAATACTAGGCTTGTATTTATTTTTGTCATCATTATTCTTATGCGAATTTAACAAAATACAAAAAGGAATAAATCGTTAGTTGTTGAAC
>CAJQJL010000180.1 GCA_905478665.1 uncultured Flavobacteriales bacterium | reverse complement strand
ACTATTTGTGATGGTGCTTCGGCAACTATCTCTGGTTCTGGAGCAGCTACTTACTCGTGGGATCAAGGTCTTGGAGCAGGTGGATCGCAAACAGTATCTCCAACAACAACCACGACATACACGGTAACAGGAACAACAGCAGGTTGTTCGAATACAGATGCTGTGACAATCACAGTAACTCCATTACCAACTGTAATAGCGAATGGCGCGACAACTATTTGTGATGGTGCTTCGGCAACTATCTCTGGTTCTGGAGCAGCTACTTACTCGTGGGATCAAGGTCTTGGAGCAGGTGGTTCACAAACAGTTTCTCCAACGACAACAACCACATACACGGTAACTGGAACGACGGCAGGTTGTTCAAATACAGACGCCGTAACGATAACGGTAACACCAGTGCCTACAGTAACAGCGAATGGCGCGACAACTATTTGTGAAGGTGCTTCGGCAACTATCTCTGGTTCTGGAGCAGCTACTTACTCGTGGGATCAAGGTCTTGGAGCAGGTGGTTCACAAACAGTTTCTCCGATAACAACCACGACATACACGGTAACAGGAACGACGGCAGGTTGTTCAAATACAGACGCCGTAACGATAACGGTAACACCAGTGCCTACGGTAATAGCGAATGGCGCGACAACTATTTGTGATGGCGCTTCAGCAACTATCTCTGGTTCAGGCGCAGCTACTTATTCTTGGGATCAAGGTCTTGGAGCTGGTGGTTCACAAACGGTTTCTCCAACGACAACCACGACATACACGGTAACAGGAACAACAGCAGGTTGTTCGAATACAGATGCTGTGACAATCACAGTAACTCCATTACCCAGTGTAATAGCGAATGGTGCCACAACAATCTGTGATGGTTCTTCAGCTACAATTTCTGGATCTGGAGCTACGACGTACTCTTGGGATCAAGGTCTTGGAGCAGGTGGATCGCAAACAGTATCTCCAACAACAACGACGACGTATACGGTAACTGGAACAACAGCAGGTTGCTCGAATACGGACGCAGTAACTATCGCAGTAACACCATTACCTATCGTTGTTGCAACAGGAACAATTATTATCTGTGATGGTTCTTCGACTACAATCGCTGCGACAGGAGCAACGACATATGCATGGGATCAAGGTGTAGGAGCTGGAGCTTCTCAAATAGTTTCGCCAACATCGACAACCACGTATACAGTAACTGGCACTGCTGCTGGCTGTACAAATACAGATGCTGTAACGGTGACCGTTAATCCTCAGCCAGCTATTTCGATACTCGCTGCAAACAACCCAGCAACATGTGGTACGACTACAGGTTCAATACAGGTTGGAGGTTCAGGAACAGGAGATGTTTCATGGACAGGTACAGCTTCTGGAAGTGTAGCGGGCGTTCCAATGCCATATACAATTACAGGATTGGCAGCTGGATCGTACACAATCAACTATACAGATGGTAATGGCTGCGTTTCTAATACGCTAGTACAGTCCATTTCTGACCCATCTGCTCCTACAGTAGTAGCAACTGGATCAACAATAATTTGTGATGGTGCATCAGTGAACATTAGTGCATCGGGAGCTGCGACATATACATGGGATCAAGGTGTTGGTTCAGGAGCAAACCAAACAGTTTCTCCTTCTACAACAACAACGTATACTGTAACTGGAATTTTGGCAGGTTGTACAGGTTCAGATGCTGTTACGGTAACTGTTAACCCAGTTCCTACAGTTGTGGCTAGTGGAACTTCAACTATCTGTGACGGTGCTTCAGTAACCATTTCTGGTTCTGGTGCAACAACCTACGCATGGGATCAAGGTCTCGGCGCAGGGAACTCACAAACGGTTACCCCATCTACAACTACAACATATACCGTAACTGGTACTACGGCTGGTTGTTCAAATACAGACGCAGTAACAATCACTGTTACTCCCTTACCTACTGTAGTTGCAACAGGAACGACAACAATTTGTGATGGTGCTTCTGTTACAATCTCAGGTTCTGGTGCGACAACATACGCATGGGATCAAGGATTAGGTGCGGGTGCTTCTCAATCAGTTTCACCAACTTCAACAACAACATATACAGTAACCGGTACTTCGGCAGGTTGTACAAATACAGATGCCGTAACTGTGACTGTTAATCCAACACCAGCTATTTCAGTAATGGCTGCTAATAACCCAGCAACATGTGCCACATCAACTGGTTCTATCCAAATTGGAGGTTCTGGAACAGGAAACATCTCTTGGACAGGTACCGCCTCAGGAAGTGCGACAGGTGTTCCAATGCCTTATACAATTACTGGTCTAGCAGCTGGTTCTTACACCATCACTTATACAGATGGCAATGGATGTTTATCAAACACACTCATACAGTCTTTGGCTGATCCTTCAGCTCCACCAGTGGTTGCAACAGGATCAACGACTATTTGTGATGGTGCATCTGTAAGCATCGCTGCTTCTGGAGCAACAACATACTCTTGGGATCAAGGCGTTGGTGCTGGAGCTACTCAAACAGTTTCGCCATCAACAACAACGACATATACTGTAACTGGCACGACTGCTGGTTGTACAGCTACAGATGTTGTGACTGTGACGGTTAATCCAGTTCCAACAGTAGTTGCAAATGGTACGACAGCAATTTGCGATGGTGCTTCGGTAACGATTTCAGGTTCTGGTGCTACATCCTATTCTTGGGATCAAGGTCTCGGTGCTGGTGCATCTCAAACGGTCTCACCAACATCAACAACAACATATACTGTAACAGGTACTACAGGAGCTTGTTCAAATACGGACCAAGTGACTATTACCGTTAACCCAATACCATCCGTGACAGGAATTGGAACTACAACTATTTGTGAAGGTGGATCCGTAAATATCAATGCTACTGGAGCAACGACCTACTCTTGGGATCAAGGATTGGGAGCTGGAGCAAGTCAAACGGTTTCTCCAACGACAACTACATCATACACTGTGACAGGAACGACTTCTGGTTGTACTGCTACAGATGTTGTGACGGTTACAGTTAATCCAGTTCCAACAGTAGTAGCAAACGGTACAACAGCAATTTGTGCTGGTACTTCAGTGACTATTTCAGGTTCGGGAGCAACATCCTATTCTTGGGATCAAGGTCTCGGTGCTGGAGCTTCTCAAACAGTTTCACCAACATCAACAACAACGTATACGCTAACAGGAACTACTGGTGGCTGCTCGAATACAGATCAGGTGACCATTACTGTTAACCCTATACCAACGGTGACAGGAATTGGTTCTTCAACGATTTGTGAAGGTAGTTCGTTAAACATCAACGCCACTGGAGCTGCAACTTACATGTGGGACCAAGGACTTGGGGCTGGTGCTTCACAGACGGTTTCACCAACGGTAACAACAAGTTATACCGTAACTGGTACTTCAGCAGGCTGTTCAAATACAGATGTCGTGACAGTAACAGTTAATCCTGTTCCAACTGTTGTGGCAAGTGGTACATCAACTATCTGTGAAGGTGCGTCTGTTACAATTTCTGGATCAGGTGCAACAACTTACACTTGGGATCAAGGTCTTGGGGCAGGAGCATCTCAAACAGTTTCACCAACATCAACAACAACGTTTACTGTAATTGGAACTTCCGCGGGTTGTTCAAGTACAGATCAAGTAACTATTACTGTTAATCCAATACCGACGGTAACAGCGATTGGAGCTACAACGATTTGTGATGGATCATCAACTCCACTGAATGCAACAGGAGCAGCATCCTATTCTTGGGATCAAGGTCTTGGAACTGGAGCTTCACAGACAGTTTCTCCGTCGACAACGACAACATATACTGTGACTGGTACAAGTGCAGGGTGTTCGAATACAGATCAGGTGACAATCACAGTCAACCCATCTCCGACAGTTGTTGGAACGGGAACATCGACTGTTTGTGCTGGAACTTCGGTAACACTCGATGCAACAGGTGCAACAACTTACGCTTGGGATCAGGGAGTTGGTGCTGGAGCTACGCAAACTGTTACACCGCTGGTAACAACAACTTATACGGTGACAGGTACAACTGCGGGTTGTACAGGTACGGATCAAGTAACTATAACTGTTAATCCTTTACCGACAGTTGTTGCGACAGGAACAACATCAATCTGTGAGGGTAACACTGTAACACTAGATGCAACTGGTGCAACAACATACTCTTGGGATCAAGGGCTTGGTGCTGGAGCGACTCAAACCGTTTCGCCAACCACAACGACTACATATACTGTAACTGGTACTTCAGGAGCTTGTTCGAACACTGATCAAGTGACTGTGACTGTAACACCAGCACCGGTAGTAGTTGCAACAGGAACAATGGCAATTTGTGAAGGTAGCTCAACAACGATTGATGCAACAGGCGCGACTAGCTACGCTTGGGACCAAGGTCTTGGAGCTGGTTCAACGCAAACTGTTTCGCCAACAGCGACGACAACTTACACAGTAACAGGTACAACAGCTGGTTGTTCAGGAACAGACCAAGTTACAATTACGGTCAACCCACTTCCAATCGTAAGCATGACCCCATCTCTTGACACAATTTGTGATCATTCTTCTCCAATCACCTTGGTTGGTTCTCCAGCAGGAGGAAACTTCACTGGAAATGGCGTGAGTGGTTCATTATTTGACCCAGCTGCTGCTGGATCAGGAACACATACAATCACGTACGATTATACCGACAATAACAGCTGTTCTAATTCAATTGATATGACGGTCGTTGTTGAGAACTGTGCAGGAATCACTGAAAATGTACTGCAAGATGTTCAATTATTCCCTAATCCAAATGACGGAAAATTCATGATCAAAGGATTAGCAATTGGAACGGTCTTCAAGATATATGATGACCGAGGTAGATTGGTAATGGATGGAATTGTTCAGTCTGAAACACAAGAAATAGAAATGCCTGATCCGAACAATGGTATGTACTACTTGCGTGCGGAGAAAGATGGTAAGGAAGGAGGTATTAAATTCCTTATCGCTCAATAATTAGAATCATTTAGCTTCGGCTAAAAAATAAAATTGGCTGGAATTTTGCAATGCAAGTTCCAGCCTTTTTAATTTAAGAACTATGAGAGCAAAGCATTTAATACTCGTTTTAAGTTTAGGACTTCTTATTTCATGTGCATCTACAAAAGCAAATCAGTTGGAAGAAAATGGACTAAACACATCAGAACCTATGGGTGTCGAGGGAATCATTACAAATAATTATCGAGAACAAGGATGCGCTTTCCTGTTTGAGTTCACGGACCCAGAAGGCAATGAAAGGCTTGTGCGCCCACTCCAATTGGATGAAGAATTCAAAAAAGATGGACTAAAAGTTCGTATCGACTTTCGGATGTCACGTGCTTCAAATGATGGATGCGATTTAGCCCATCCCGTTATTGTTGAATCCATTGAGAAAATATAGTTAGAGATTCTTGTTATTTTTAAGGAAAACTGAATCCATGAAACACTTAATTGCTTCTATTGTTATCCTATTATCATTCTCGTCAATTAGTCAACAAAAACTTATTCCTTTTGAAAAAACCAATGGAGAAGGATGGGGCTATATTTCCACAGAAGGAAAGGTTGTAATTGAACCTTCCTATAAGGAAGCACTGCCATTTTCGGAAGGTGGAATCGCCTTGGTCTTTGATTTTAAATCAAAGCGTTGGCTGTTCATTGACGTTAATAATTCAGAATTGAAGCTTCCGTATAAATCATTTGAACCTAAAAACTATTTTGGTTTTGGAAAACGAGGTTTTGAAGAAGGAGTAGCACAGATATTAGTGAAGAAAAAAATTGCTCTTATCAATACAAAGGGTGAAGAGGTATATCCGCCCGAGTTTGACAAGATGTCTCTGTTTGTCCAGGATCGGTCAATTGGCACCATTGGAAATGAATGGTACTTTTTGGATAGAGAGGGCACCCGAACGAAAGTTCAACCAGCTTGTATAGAAGTTAATTATCTTAAGAACGGTTATGCCCCTTATAGAAGTCCAGATAAGAAATTTGGTTTTGTTAATGAGAAGGGCGCAGTTGTTATAGAAGCGAAGTTTCAGTCCGTGGGATATTTCTTTGATGGTGTTGCTTGGGCGAAAACTAAAGATAAAAAGGTTGGCTTTATTAATACTAGTGGTGAATGGGTAATTGAACCAACATTCGATGCAGTTACGGATTTCGACAATTCATCAGGAATTGCACGTGTAAAAGCAGACGATAAATGGTCTTATTTACGGAAATCTGGCGAAACTTTCGAGATTGCCAACGCAACAAAATTGGGAGAATTCCATGAGGGAAGAGCGTGGGTGCGAGTTGGAGAACAACACGGTTACATTGATGAGAAAGGTGCGTGGATTGTTGAACCTCAGTATTTGAAGACAAATAATTTTGAAAATGGAATTGCATATGTCCGTCAAGGTGATTATTGGGGTATGATTAACCTGCAAGGAGAAGTGATTTTAGACATTAAATACGATCGCTTAAATGTTCTAAGTGAAGGATTAATAGCAATTCGTGAGGGTGCACAATTTGGATTTGCAAATTTGACTGGAACCGTTGTAATCGAGCCACAATTTGAAGGTGTTCGTGCCTTCAAAAATGGATATGCAGCAGTAAAAAAGGATGGGAAATGGGGTATAATCGATGAGACTGGTAACCTCGTTATTCCAACAGAAAATAACAGAATAAAAGACGTCTCAATTATCAAATAATTGACTTAAAACTAGGAAGATTTTAAGAATTGAAGGAAATCAAATTCGCACCTTCTTTCATCGGAATTCTTGCTATTTTTAAGGAAAACCCACGTTCATGAAACTATTTGTACTTACCCTACTCACACTAGTCTCCGTATCTACATTCGGTCAAAAAATTCTGGCACCTTTTCAGAAGCCTATGGCCAAACAGTGGATCTTCATACTACAAGATGGAAGCAATGCTTTCGAGACAAAATATTCGACAATTCTACCTTTTTCAGAAGGATATGCTGCAGTTATGTCGGGCCCAGCGCGTACCTGGGCATTTATTGATCCTTCTGGCAATGAATTATCCACTCCACTTAAACGATGGGAGCCAGCAGGGTTAGAATTGGGTGAGAAAGGATTTCACGGTGGCCTGGCAAGAATCATGTCATTGCGAAAGTTTGGTTGCATCAATACAAAGGGTGAAGTTGTTCATGAACCTACCTACGATTTCATGTCTGCATTTGTAGATGGCATCGCAACAGCTAAATTAGGACGAGAATTTTTTATCCTCAAGGCTAATGGCAGCTCACAAAAATTGAGCACTCCAATGGTCGCAATCAAGCGTTTTTCAGATGGTCTGGCCCAATTCAAATCGCCTGATGGGCTGTTTGGACTCATTAACACCAAAGGAGAAGTAATCGTCGAGCCCACCTATAGATCCATGGGATTCTTTTTTGATGGAGTAGCTTGGATAAAAGATACAGATGGCCTCGTGGGGTACATCGATAAGACGGGAACAGTGATTATCAAACCACAGTATGAGTTGGCAGGAAACTTCGACCCTATCTCTCATTGCACGCGTGTACGCAAAAACAGATCATGGTTATATGTTTCACGATCTGGACAAGAAATTCAAGCCGATAACGCGACATCTTTTGGGGATTTTTCTGAGGGGTTCGCCTATCTTCGCGTGGAGAATGGGTTCGGTTTTATTGATAAAGAGGGAAAATGGCTTGTTGAACCAACCTACAGTCAGGTAAAACCATTTAATGAAGGAATGGCAGCAGTACAAATAGGCCGTGTTTGGGGCTTCATTAACACAAAAGGTGAGGAAGTTATTCCGCCCACATTTGTAGCCATTCGACCGTTTAAAAATGGTTATGCTGCCGTAAGCACACAGCGCGATAAATGGGGAATTATTGACAAAGACGGAAAATGGCTGTTCGAACCACGTTTTGGGACGTTCAAAGACGTCTCCGTGCTCCCTTAACCTTTCACTAAGTCTATTCGTGCATCACCCTCCTCAATAAGATCTGTTGTAAGCGCCTCACCTCCCAACGATTCAAAGAGCACATCATTGGCCAAAACCTCGTTGCATACATATTCTTTGTTGTTAGCTATCGCTGTTTGAATCAACTCATTCGTGTCCACTTTTAGCAAAATTCTATCCGTTACTTCCAGACCAGAATCTTTCCGCAAATTTTGAACGCGGTTCACCAACTCTCTAGCAATCCCTTCAGCTTTCAAGTCGTCCGAAATCGTTACGTCCAACGCAACCGTCAAATCTCCTTCAGAGCTTACCAACCAACCTGGGATATCCTGCGCCGTGATTTCAAAATCGCCTAAATCCAAGACTACTTCTTCATCGTTCACATTTGCTGTCCAGCCTTTGTTTTGTTCAATCGCTGCAATATCTTCCGTCGACATCTGACCAACCAATCCAGCGATCGCCTTCATGTGTTTTCCGTATTTAGGCCCTATGGTTTTAAAATTTGGTTTGATGCTCTTCACCAATATGCTGTTATCTTCTTCCAACAACTCTAATTCTTTGACATTTACCTCAGAAAGAATCAAATCCTTCACGTGCATTATGTTTTGAGCAAACGTCTTGTCCAATGCTGGAACCATGATCTTCTGCAAAGGTTGACGAACACGGATACTTTCTTTTTTTCTCAATCCAAGAACCAATGAAGACGTGCGTTGTGCCACATTCATTTGATCTTCCAATTCCTTATTGATGAATGATTCTTGTACCTCAGGGAAATCAGCCAAATGAACTGACTCCACCTTGTTTTTACCAGAAACTGAATTCAAATCTAGGAACAACTGATCCATAAAGAATGGTGCAATCGGCGCCGCTAAAACGGCAACAGTTTCCAAACACGTATACAGGGTCTGATAAGCAGAGATTTTGTCATTTGCTCCTGCTTCATCAGAAGATTGTTTCCAATAACGTCTTCTGCACAAGCGTACATACCAATTTGAAAGTTGATCTCCGACAAACTCTTGGATTAATCTACCAGCACGTGTTGGCTCAAATGAAGCATAGGCCTCATCCACATTTTTAACAAGTGAATTCAATTTAGAAAGTACCCATCTATCAATTTCTGGTCGATCATTCAAGGCCAAATCAGCTTCTGAATAATCAAATCCATCAATATTTGCATACAAAGCGAAGAAAGAGTACGTATTGTAAAGCGTTCCAAAGAATTTACGCTGCACTTCTGTAATTCCGTCTAGGTCAAATTTTAAGTTGTCCCAAGGTTGTGCATTCGTGATCATGTACCAACGCGTAGCATCAGGACCATAGGTGTCTAATGTCGTAAATGGATCGACAGCATTGCCTTTACTCTTCGACATTTTCTGTCCATTCTTATCGAGAACGAGTCCATTAGAAACTACTGCCTTATACGCAACAGAATCAAAGACCATTGTACCAATGGCGTGTAATGTATAGAACCAACCTCTCGTTTGATCCACCCCCTCAGCGATGAAATCTGCTGGGTATGCTTCATTGTCATCAATTAGTTCTTTATTCTCAAATGGGTAATGCCATTGGGCGTAAGGCATTGCCCCAGAATCAAACCAAACATCAATCAAATCTGCCTCGCGCTTCATCGGTTTCCCAGCAGAAGAGACTAAAGTGATTTGATCCATATAATTTTTATGCAGGTCTACATTGGCATAATTCGCCTTAGACATATCACCAGCCGAAAACTCAGCCAATGGATTGGATTCCATTACCCCAGCCTCAACGGCCTTTTCTATTTCCTCTTTCAACATTTCAACAGACGAAACACAAATTCGCTCATCTCCTTCTTCTGTCGACCAAATAGGAATAGGAGTTCCCCAATAACGCGAGCGCGATAAATTCCAATCATTCAAGTTTTCCAACCACTTCCCGAACCTCCCAGTTCCCGTTGATTCAGGTTTCCAGTTGATCGTGTCATTCAACTCCATCATACGCTCCTTCATCTCACTCGACTTGATGAACCAAGAATCAAGAGGGTAATACAAAACTGGCTTGTCTGTTCTCCAACAATGTGGGTAGCTATGGACGTATTTCTCTACTTTAAATGCTCTATTCTCTGTTTTCAATTGAATGGCCAACTGTACATCCGCAGATTTATCAGGAGCTTCGCCATCATTATAATATTCGTTCTTCACATACATTCCAGCGTAATCGCCCATATGCGAAGTAAATCTTCCTTGTAAATCAACCAAAGGAACGGGGTTTCCATTGTCATCAAGGACAAGCAAACCTGGAACGCCTGCATCAGCAGCAACTTTGGCATCATCAGCACCAAAAGTCGGCGCCGTGTGTACAATTCCAGTTCCGTCTTCTGTTGTTACGAAGTCTCCCGAAATCACTTGAAATGCTTTTTCAGCATCCTGATATGGCTGTGCGAATGGCAACAATTGCTCATACTTCAACCCAACAAGTTCACTTCCTAAACAACTTCCAGCAATGAAATAAGGGATTCCTTTATCGCCTTGATTATAGTTTGCCAATTCTACTTCATCCTCAACATGCACATATCCTTTTTTGAATTGGTATCCGACAAGGTTCTTTGCGAGAATCACATTGATTGGCTCGTGTGTGTATTGGTTGTATGTTTTAATTAAATCGTACTCTATTTTCGGCCCTACCGTCAATGCAGTATTTGAAGGTAAGGTCCATGGAGTTGTCGTCCATGCTAGGAAATAAATTTCCTCCCCCTCTTGTCCCCCTCCAAAGGGGGAAGTCTGACCAGAAATCATTTTAAACTGTGCAACGACAGTCGTATCGGTAACATCGCGATAACAACCTGGCATATTCAATTCATTGGTTGATAATCCCGTTCCAGCTTTTGGAGAATAAGGCTGAACACTATACCCCTTGTACACCATGTTCTTTTCATACAATTGGCCGATCAACCACCACACCGATTCCATATATTTTGGATCGTACGTGATATACGGATCATTCATGTCTACCCAATACCCCATTTTTCGGGTCAGATCATTCCAAATATCCGTATAGCGCATTACCGCTTCCTTGCATGCATTGTTGTAATCTTCAACAGAAATTTTCTTTCCGATGTCTTCCTTGGTGATTCCCAGTTCCTTCTCAACCCCCAGTTCCACAGGCAAGCCGTGTGTATCCCATCCAGCTTTGCGCTTTACTTGGTATCCTTTTAGTGTTTTATAGCGACAGAAAATATCTTTAATTGAACGCCCCATGGCATGGTGAATTCCTGGAAGTCCGTTTGCAGAAGGTGGGCCTTCGAAGAAAATAAACGACTCCTTTCCTTCACGTGTGGAGATGGACTTTTCGAACACATTGTCTCGTTCCCATGCTTCCAAAACACGACTCGCCACATTCGGCAAGTTCAATCCCTGATACGTTGGATAATTATCTTCGATGCTACCTTTGGTGGTCTGACTCATTTTTTACAGCAATTTTGAATCCGCAAAGTTAGTGAATACTGCTGAGATAACAGAAGTCGACAAATAGGAATAGTCATCCGTGATACAAAGCCTCGATATTTTTAACATTCAACACAATATCCTCAAAATCATCTGCATACAGGAATACGATCCTTAGAATCAATCAAAACTAGAGAATAGGTGTCCATAAGTTGATCAATATTTCCTACTTTAAACATCCAATAATTCAATACTGCTCGAATGCTAAGGACCGTTCTTTTATTTGTGTTACTTGCATTCAGCGCAGTAACGTTTAGTCAAAAGGAGGAAAAACTTCCAAAGAAAACACGAACTTCTGTCAAATTAATGACTCAGCATATCATTGAGGGTTGCTCAAGTGAACGTCAAAAGGTCGACTCAATCTATGCCTGGATTACCAGTAACATTGATTACGATTACAAAAAAACGCAGAACACAAATCCATTCAAATACCAAACTTCTGAAGAGACACTCAAATCATCAACGGCTATTTGTACGGGTTATGTTGAGCTTATGCAAGAGATGTTGGAAGCTGCAGGCATTAAATCTGAGATGATTGGAGGCTATACGCGTGAAGACGAACCTGGATATAATGAAATTCTCTTTGAAGAAGATCACGCTTGGATAGCGATTAATATTGATAACAAATGGCATTTGGCAGATCCCACTTGGGACGCTGGATATATTGGCAGAATTCCCAAAAAGGAAAAAACATACCCGAAAAATTGGACGAAAGAGCGTACGTTTTCAACCGAAACGAAGCGAGAGAAGTGGGAAAAGAAAATTGAAGAAAAAAAAGAGAAATTTGATCAAAAAATAAGTGAACGTGATCCATATACAGGTAAAATTGGTTTTGTTAATGCGCCCACTAAAAAGTTTTATCTAATTGATTCAGACACCTTCCTTATCACACACCTTCCAACGATTCCAGAATGGCAATTGCGAGAGAATACAATTACAATTGAACAATTCTCCAAGCCAGAAGACAGTGTAAAGCTAGCTATTGAAATTCCGGAAGGTGATACTGTAGAATATAAAATGTTTATCGACCAATACATGGCTATGAATTTCCTTGAAAAGTGGATGTATACGTCGGCAATTGGGTACGATTTCAATGAGCGAAATCACGGTGTTAAGGCCATTAATAATTACAATACGGTTGGTGTTTATCTCGACTCTGAATTGGCCAAGATGCTTAAACGCTACCCAGATGTTCAGGTGAAACCCTTATGGAACGACTTAATTCCATTAACGGATACAGCTACCTATCATGCGAAATTAGCTTACAAAGTCGTGAAAGAATCACGCAAAGCGAGAATAACGTATTACAAACAGTCTTTTAAAGACGAAGCGACTGCGCATAAATCCATTGAGAAGGAAGCAGCTAATGTTGACAAGAAATTAGAACGCATAGAAAAAAACATTACCGCTGCCAATAAACGACTCAAGAACGACTTAAAGAGTATTGAAGAAAAACTTGTTAAGTACCAACCCTACGTCTCAAAGGTGGATGTTTCAAAAATCAAATTTGAAACTGAAATTCCTGAGTTGGATGCCGCTTACAAAAGTTTCGACTCCATTAATGTGCGCATTGATAGCATCCGAAAATCAATTAAATCCTTCCGAGAGCATTCTGCACAGCAAGGGTTTCTAGACGCAGTCTCGGAGGCACGCTACCATATTGAGTATTCGAATGGCTATGTCTCCATTTTCACTATGGGGGTTCTTGATTCCACAGCAGCACATGACACAGGAGCTGTTAGCTCATTGAAAATGGCTCAATCGATCGTTGATGATTCGGTAATGCTCGAAATTCAATCCAAAGAACTCGTTGCAACGGTGAAAGAACTCGACAAATTTGTGAAAGCACAAAAAATAGCACTAAAGGAATTGGAAGATTCTAAAACAATTAAAGGTGCGAGCAAAATTGAACGGGAAATGAAAGCTATTGTTTATGAGCGCTTTAATGAACTAAGACAATTCTGTTATACTTCCGGATCTTACCACAACTACCTTCAAAACAACATGAAAATCGTGAAAGGCGCCATGAGTAACCTGACCAAGCGTGCAGATGTACTTGATAAATCAAGAGAAGACCGAGACAAAGAACTACTCAAGGAATTAGAGATGGAATACGATCGAGGGGAAAACCTTTATAAAACTATTCAGACCAATGCCAAGCAATGGAATACTGAATTAAAAAAGCGTTTGAAGTAATTTCAACTCAATTATTGATCGCTCACATATTTCGTTAAAAAGTCATAAAACCAAAATATTCGTGCGGTATCCTTGTTATGCTTCTATATATGAGTTAATTTTGACTTAACAAACGATATGGCAGCGTATACACCAGGCCCATTTTTAGAGCAAATAAATGTCCCGAAAGATCTTAGAGATAAGTTCACCTTGGACGATTTGCCACAATTATCAGACGAAGTCCGTCAGTACATTGTAGATGTAATTTCAGAAATTGGAAACAGCCACTTTGGGGCTAGTTTGGGGGTTGTAGAAATGACTGTCGCATTGCACTATGTATTCAATACTCCACACGATCAACTTGTTTGGGATGTTGGACATCAGGCCTACGGGCACAAAATTCTTACTGGGCGTAAAGACGTTTTTCATACCAACAGAATTAAAGGTGGAATCTCAGGATTTCCAAAACGATCAGAAAGTGAATACGATACGTTTGGTGTTGGTCATTCATCTACATCAATTTCTGCCGCATTGGGAATGGCTGTCGCCAATAATTACAAAGGAGAGAAGGATCGTCAGCATATCGCTGTGATCGGTGACGGTGCCATGACAGCTGGATTGGCATTCGAAGGAATGAATCACGCTGGATTTGAAAAAGACGCAAACCTATTGGTCATCTTAAACGACAACTGTATGTCGATAGACCCAAATGTAGGTGCGCTGAAAGAATATTTAACGGATATCACAACATCACACACCTACAACAAGGTGAAAGATGAAGTATGGAACTTATTGGGGAAGATTTCCAAATTTGGTCCTGATGCACAATCCGTTGCGTCAAAAATTTCTTCTGCATTGAAGGGAACGTTGTTGAAACAAAGCAATCTATTCGAATCGCTGAACTTTCGTTATTTCGGTCCTGTTGATGGTCACGACGTAATTGGATTGGCGAAGGTATTGGAAGATTTAAAAGATATTCCTGGGCCGAAAATTCTACATTGCATTACCCGAAAAGGAGCGAAATACAAATTCTCAGAAGAAGGAAATCCAACCCAGTGGCATGCACCTGGGGTCTTCAATAAAGACACAGGAGAAATCGTCAAAATCGTTCCGAAATCACCTCAGCCACCAAAATATCAAGATGTCTTCGGACACACAATTGTGGAATTGGCAGAGAAAAATGATAAAATAATGGGGGTTACCCCAGCAATGCCAACAGGTTGCTCATTGACCTATATGATGAAGGCCATGCCAGAGCGCACATTTGATGTTGGAATCGCTGAACAACATGCCGTAACCTTTTCCGCGGGACTGGCTACGCAAGGCATGGTTCCCTTTTGCAATATTTATTCGTCATTCATGCAACGTGCTTTTGATCAGGTATTGCACGATGTAGCTCTTCAAAACCTCAATGTTGTTTTCTGCCTTGACAGAGGTGGACTTGTTGGTGCTGACGGAGCAACACACCA
>CAJQJL010000179.1 GCA_905478665.1 uncultured Flavobacteriales bacterium | reverse complement strand
GTTGACATGTCCCATTTTGTCAATGTCCGCAAACCTCATTTGTACTTCAAAACCTGGAATCATCGTTTATCTAATTTTTCGAAAAGTGAATTGTTGCTAATAAATTCAGGTACAATCTTCTTCATTTGTGTCACGATAGCGAGATTATCCTGTGCGTTGAACAAATCTACCAGTGAATCAATTCGTTCAATTTGAGCAGCGTCTTCCTCCCTCGTCTTCGCCTTCAAAATCTGTGGATGGTGTGTTGGCAATGTATTTTCATCCTTAGAAAGGAGTTCTTCGTACAGCTTTTCTCCTGGTCGTAAACCTGTCACCTTGATCTGAATGTCTTTCCCTAATTCTAACCCACTGAGTTGGATCATCTTTTTCGCCAAATCCATAATCTTCACAGATTCTCCCATGTCGAATACAAAAATTTCTCCTCCTTCTCCCATCGTTCCAGCTTCCAACACAAGTTGACAAGCTTCAGGAATTGTCATAAAAAAGCGTGTAACACGTTCGTCGGTCACCGTTATCGGTCCACCTTGATCAATTTGACGCTGAAAGAGAGGAATCACAGAACCATTGGACCCCAATACATTCCCGAAGCGTGTCGTAATAAATTTCGTTGTGCCTTTTCTGTTTGCATTCTGCGCATAGATCTCAGCAATTCTCTTTGACGCTCCCATCACGTTTGTAGGATTCACGGCTTTATCCGTTGAGACCATCACAAACTTATACACACCCGTTTCATTCGCCAAATCGACAAGATTTCGCGTGCCCAAAACATTCGTCAACACGGCCTCTGAGGGGTTATTCTCCATCATCGGCACATGTTTGTAGGCCGCTGCGTGAAATACATACCTTGGTTTGAAGGTCTGAAATAGGTTCTTCATTCGATCAAAGCTTCGAATATCACCAATCACGACTTCGAAATTGAGATCAGGAAACTCAGCGTACAATTCATTTTGCACATCGTACAAGGGCGATTCCGCTTGATCCAATAAGATCAATTTTTCGGGAGCGTAGTTAGCAATTTGGCGAACCATTCCGCTTCCAATCGATCCAGCTGCCCCTGTGACAAGGATCACCTGCCCTTTTAATTCCTTTCCAATTTTCTCTTCATCCAAATCAATTGCCTTTCTTCCCAAAAGGTCATCAATCTTTATTTTGGCGATTTGCTTTGTTGAGAACTCACCGTTAATCCAGCTTTTCGTGCTTGGTACTTTTTGCACTTCAATGTTGTGCTCTAAACAGAGTTCAACTACCTTCTTTCTCTTCTCATTATCTGGATTCTGGATTGCGATAATCAACAAAGTGATGCCTTCTTCGCGAATCAATTTTTCGAGATTTGAAGAATGAAAAATGTTCACGCCTTCCAAACGATTTCCTGCTAATTTCTTGTTGTCATCTATAAATCCGACGAGTTTGCGTGCTACCGTCTGATCCTTTTCCATTGTACGTTTGGTGATTAAACCCGAAATTCCAGCTCCGTAAATAACCACCCTATCATTGACATCTTTGTTCTTCATGGACTCCATGTAGAGCAATTTAATGGCAAAGCGCATTCCCAACAGTAAGGCCGTGGAAGCAAGGAATTCGATTAATAGAACAGACGTTGGAATGAGGTAAAATCCATCGTAAAACTTCGCCCTTAAGACACCAAGTAATGCAAAGACTACAGAACTTAGGAAGGTTGCAGAAACAATTCTCCGCATATCTTCTGTAGAGGTATGCCGCACTAGCCCTTTGTGAATTTTGAAGAGGTAAAAGATCAGAAATTTAACACCGATATAGACTCCAATTGATTTTGAAAGAATCTCCCATTCTTCACGAATCAGTTCTTCTTCAGCACGTAAATCGAAACGAATGAGGTACGCAAAGAATAAGGCCAACAAAGACATGAACAAATCCAGCGCCATTATGACCCATCGCGGTATGTTGGACTTTGGTAAAAGCATAAACAAAAATAACAAGAAAAACCTTGGCTGGGAAGGTATGAAAAAGGAGTTATGAATGCTGAATTGTGAGTGAAGGATAAAAGCGAGGTTTTGGTGAGGTGTGGGTCGCTCCGCTCAGATTCTAGTTACTGGTTCAAAATTTAGTTTTTGAATTTCTAGAGGAGGATGCGAGGGGGGTATTCAACATACAAACGCTTACAAATATCTAACAACGGTAATAAAAACACACGAGTAGTTGCGCATAGCCTTCCTTTCTGGTTGAATATGTGTCATAAAGTATTACCTTAATGGTGCATATAAACAAGTTAGGTGCAATTGACCATGACCTGCTAGACAACCAGAGTGAACCATTATGGAAAACCGACAATTAAAGAATGACTGAATCACCCGAAACCGTATATAAATTTAGAAGTTGGTCTGATAAAAACGGGAAACGCATTTTGACAGAGTTTGAATTATACTTGGCTTCACCGAAAGATTTCAACGACCCATTTGATTGTCGAATACCATTAAACTACAAATGTTTGACTGAATCCGAAATATTGGAATTCGCGGAACATTTATCTCGAAAAAAAGCACTTTCCGATGAAAATAGAGTTGCTTTAAAAGCTAAAATACTTCATCAGTTAGAGAATAATATTGATGCATTTCAAGACATGTATGAAGAGATTGAGTTTAAGTCCTATGATAATCATTATGGTGTTTTATCAATGTCTACGGAATGGGATAACATATTAATGTGGGCACATTACGCTGATAAGCATAGAGGTATTTGTGTTGGCTTCAAAGAAGAGAAGTTACTTGAAACAGGACGTTTCGGTGCCGGAGGTACTGTGAACTATCCAAAAAGTCGACAATATCCAACTATTCACCCATTGGAAGGCGATGGTATACAGAGACACTTCAAAACGACCCACCATAAGTCTTTGGATTGGTTATATGAAAATGAATATAGATTAACCAAAATATTTCGTCCTCCTCACATACCGAGCAAGGAAGAACGAAGAGTGCGATTTGACCCAAGTTTAATAAGCGAAGTTACTCTTGGTGTTAATATTGATCCCGAAATTAAAAAAGAAATTGTGGAAATTTGTAGTCAAAATAACATCATTGTCTACGAAGCCTTTAAGGTTGAATCAAAGTTTCAAATAGATCGAAAGAAAGTGGACAGCTAGACTTTAACCAAATCAGATAATGAAACATCCAAAGCTTTTGCTATTTCAAGAAGTGAATAAGCCGTGGGGTTAACTTTTCCGTTTTCCAACTTCTCTATTGCTTGTCTGTCTTTATTACAAGCTCTAGCCAAATCAGATTGGCTCCATCCCTTTTTGGTTCGGAGTTGAACGATACGTTTACCAATCTTCTTTTTAAGTTGTTCTTTATTCACAAATCAAATGTCAGCTAATAATATGACATTTTTGTCATATAAAAGATTGACAAATCAAAATTGAATATTATATTTGTCATATAACTGTATGACATGAAAAGATTTAGAAATTTAAAGATTCACAGCAAGCATAGAACAAGAAGATGGGACTACATATCTGTTCCTGAAATACGATTAGAAGGAAAGTGGTTGGCAGAACTTGGTTTTAAAGAAGGTAAGCAGGTTAAGATAGAGCAACAGCAGAACAAATTGATTATCACAGTAAAACGAAAAAATTAATTATTCATGTTAACTTTATGTATCGTCATAATCTGTAAAGTAAATAAATGTCAAAAAAAAGAAGACCAGCCACAGAACCCGTAATAACAAAGCTGATTATTCCTAAAAAGACTTTTAAGGAAGAACTAAAATCGCAATGTGAAAAAGGTAAAGAAATCATAGGCGTTCCAATTCAAAAAGCCGAGGATATTAACGAGCTGAATAAAGCAGTGCATTCTTGGTTTGAGTTCAATTTAGAACATTTAAAACGAGCATTCAATGTTCCATATAATGAGTACCGAAAAAAATATAATGATGCAGGAGAATTAATAGGTCTAATGTCTGGACAAGGACGTGGCAATCGAACTCCACAGCAAAAATTAAAAAATTATATAGACAAGGTAAAAGCAAAAATATCAGTGCTAGAAAACCTACATGATCAAACAGATTTATTGAGGTCTGAAGTAGAAAGCAATGAAGATTCGATTGACCGAAACAACAATCAAGTATTTATTGTTCATGGTCATGATGATTCTGTTAAAGAAGAAATGGCGAGCTTTATTGAAGCACTCGGTTTTGAACCCATAATACTTCATAAAAAAGCAAGCTCAGGTATGACAATCATAGAAAAAATTGATTTCTATTCAAATGTTGGGTTCGGAATAGTCCTCTACACACCGTGTGACCTTGGCGCAAAAAAAGGTGAAGAAAACAAGTTACAAGCGAGAGCAAGACAAAATGTTGTTTTCGAACATGGTTATTTAATTGGTAAACTAAAAAGAGAAAATGTTTGTGCGGTTGTTAAAGGGAATGTAGAAAAACCAAATGACATATCAGGCGTTGTTTACGTCCAAATGGAAAACGATTGGAAGTTAGATATTGCCAAGGAATTACAAAATAGTGGATACAATGTAGATTTCAACCGATTACTCAAGAAATAAAGCACCTAACACAACCTATACGTAATACGGGTTCTATGCTTCGAGAGATCACTTATGTGTTAACAATACTATTCCTATCTTCGAAAATCCAAACTAAGTTTAGAAGCCGTACTACGCATAGCTTAGAAACGTTATAATCAATAAAGACCAGAATGAACCAGAGTATCTTTATCGTATTTGCACTAGTGTTATTGACCATTAGTTGTCAAACAAAGGATGAACAGATTAATGATTGTTTAACACCGTTTGTTTCATCAAATTATTCTGATGCAAAGTTTGAATTGAATGTGAACAATAACAATTACAGATTGGTAGTTCAAACAAATGAAATCGACAGTTCAATTGTGGATAAATTGCTTACACAAACGATAACCAAATTATACAACTGTTTTTACAATTCTTCAAATAGTGCTGCATTCAATAGTAGTTTTGAAGTTGTTATTAAAACTCCAAACCAAAAATGGGAATCCGAGACATTTACTTTAATCGAAATGTCCGAAATGGTTCATTTAAAATAGATTGGTCATCACATCACCTACAAAGCATAAGGGTTTTATACTTCGAAAAAGAAATCTTGGCAGCGATCCGCATATTGCGCAGCTGCCGAACGTAATTTGCAATAAGCCAATCTAGCGTTGCAAATATTCCAGAGGGATATTCATATCACTGCTTAATACGTGTGTCTTGGCTGAAGACTTATCCTTCTTTTGATACTTTGCTAATTGTTTCTCAATAAACCCTTTCTTATCAAGTTTGGCTTGTTTTTTCGCGATATCCTCTATTGACGTAACTTTTACTGGGTGTTTATATATTACTCTTTTTGCTCTATCCACCAGACTTATATTATCCATTGTAACAGGTGACAATCCTACATTCGAAAAAGCAGTTGCAGCCATATCTATTACTACAATATAAACCTTATTGGCTTCCAAATTCGCATCAAGATATCCCATCTTATCAGTAATGTTCATCCAAAACAAATGCTGACCAGGATCTACTTCAATACGCATGTGACTAACACCCCAAACAGAGCCAATATATTCATTACCATCAAATAGCATTGTCTCTGCATTCCAACCCTGCGCAGTCACCTTAACAAATTCAATTATTGCTTTACCTTCTTCAGGTTTTGGGAATCGGTAATCACTCATCATAGAAGGATCATTCTCACCCGATTCTTCAATTTGAGAATCTGAATTGACAAGAAGCCTTTTTAGTCTAGCGGCCTCCTCAAAGTCCTCACTGGCAACGGCACTTTCGATTTGCTCTCTTAATTTAATCTCTTTCTTTAATTCTGCCGCTCTTTCGTAATCTTCCTTTTTGACAGCAACTTCAAGTTCAGTTCTTGCTTTTATTAAAAGGTTTTGATTAGTTTCTTGTGCTTGCGCAAATGAAAATTGGCATATAACCATCAGGCCTAAAACAACTAAAAGGTTTCTCATTTCTTCATTTTTTTGGACTATCAAAAATAATTATTAGTTTCAAATGTACATAGCATCCATAGTAGTTGCACAACCCCTTTTTCGAATTTATACACCCTTGAGAGCTTTTATCACTATCGATAATCAAGATGGTACGACGATAATTTCTGCACTACCGTTTGGACACTTAAGATTCCGGAACTGAGTTATAGTTCAACTTGCCTTAGATCGAACAACACTTGGGATGAAAAACACTAGCTATAAAGCCCCCCGTTTAAGTTGATTGTCTGCCCTGTAACATAACTTGCTTCATCGGAAATCAGCCATTCCATCGTCTTATATACCGCACTTGGATCGCCCAATTGTTTCGCGGGAATGGAATCGATAACAACTTGTCTAAGATCTTCGGGAACATCTTCAATCATTCCGACATTGAAATACCCCAAGGCCAGTACATTGACGGTCACTCCTGCACTAATCAATTCTTTGGAAAGCGTTTTCGTAAGTCCAATCAACCCTGCTTTGGAAGCAGCATAAGCCGCTGTGCCAATAAATCCAGTTTGTGCAACTACGGAAGAGATATTAATAATCCTCCCCGAACTCTGAGCGCGCATTGTTGGAATCACTGCTTTCGATACATAAAACGCAGCATCTAAATTAATCCCCATTGTTTCCCGCCAGGCATCTGCTCCCGTTTTCCATGACATCGAACTTTTTGAAATCCCCGCATTGTTGATCAATACATCGATGCGACCAAATCGCTCAAGGACTTCTGAAACCATGCGTTCAACTTGCGCTTCTTCTCTTAGGTCTGCCTGAAAATGTCCAACCGTGTCCGATTCAGCCAATTTCACAGGGTTACTATTATAATGCAGCGCCAACTGAACGTCCTCCTTTGAGAAGATTTCCGCCAAGGCATTTCCCATTCCGCCAGAAGCTCCTGTTATTAAGATTACTTTTTCCATGTACCTCGTATTCTACGTGCGAATTTAAACCAAAACGGAGTTTTGTCAACTTTATAGCTGTAATATTCTACGTCTTCTCCACCTAAATTGTGATTGAAGCGCTTTACACCTTCTGAACGTGAACCTCCAAAGTCGAATATTTTCTTCTGTTCCAATGCTATTTCAATAGCTGTATTTAGCGCTAGGTACATTCCACCATTTTCCTTCGTATCGCGGGTCACCGTTCCCTTTAAGTATAAGATTCTATCGTCCTTTTCAAAACAGACAATTCCTCCCTCCTCACCGATGGTAAAAGATTTCAGCACTCCTTCATTCTTACCAGCGGCAAACAACCTATCCAATGCTTGCAACGAATTTTTATCAATTCCAGCGAATTTGTCCTTTAGCTCCGTGCCAATAACTTTTGAAATAGAATTGTATTCGGTTGACTGATGAATAACCAAACCATTTTTCTCCGCCTTTTTAAGGGTTCGTTTAGCTTGTGACCCAACTTTTCGTTCAGTGTTCTTTCCAATCTCTTGGTAAACGTATTCCTCATAACCTACACCAAGCACCTTCTGTCGCATGGAAATATGTCGATTGGTGAAACGCTCCCGAATGATTTCAGCTGCGCTTTCGAGCGCTTGTTTTTGTCCAAGCCACTCGACATAACGCACAAAAATTGGCGTATACAAGGTTTCAATTCCAAATCGTTTGCTGTAGGGTAACGCAATGCCAGACGAGTAATCCTCATTTACCAATACGCACCATTGTTCAGTCGTAGCATCTAAATACCACGCATACGAAAAAAAGCTTGCATCAGAAGTCCTGTTTACAAGCGCATTCCATTTGTTTACATCAATATTTTCGCGTTCGATAATTTTCACAACCTCTTCTCAAACGAATTGAAATCTTTTTTCGTGTATCCTTTACTAAAAATGCGAAGATAGCTGAATTGAACATAGGTAAAGATGATTTCCTTATCTTCGAATTATGAAATATGCAATCGCTTTTATTTTCCTGTTGTTTGTTGGTTTAACCACCCACGCGCAAATGCAGGAAGTTTCTGACAAGCAGGTGAAATTTGTCAATACTTTTCTCGATGTTGTTCATTCACACAATGGAAAAAAGACCATCAAAATGATGGATAAAAAATACCGAAAAGATCAACTCGCCTTTTTAAAGGGAAACACCGAACAATTTCTCAATGAACTATTCAGTGGAGAAGATCTTTTATCAGGTGAATACGTGAGTATTGAATTCGCGAACATTCTAAAAATAGAAGTAGCAGAAGTGATCGCATTGAAGGAAGGAGGTTTCACCTATATATTCAGAATTCGTGATGGACAGCACGATATTTTATCAAGCCTGTTTCTAGTCGCAACTGGTAAATTGGGCCTCGTGGGAGCCAGCGGGTAATGAAAGAAATTGAATACAAATACCTTGTCGATGCGGAACAGTGGAAGTTGCTCGACAAACCTGCACCAGAACTTATCGTTCAAGGCTTCATTTCCAAATCGGTGGAGAGCACAGTTCGGGTTCGAATAAAAGGAGACAAAGCCTATTTGACCATCAAAGGAAAAACGGTTGGCATTACGCGTCAGGAATTCGAATATGAAATCCCAGTAAATGAAGCTGAAGAATTGCTATCAGCATTCACGCCCAAACAGATTAGAAAACACCGCTATGAAATTCAATACGCAGGTCATACTTGGGAAGTCGATGAATTTCACGGACCGTTGGAAGGTTTGATATTGGCCGAATTGGAAGTGGGCTCAGAAGATGAAAAATTTGAGCTTCCCAACTGGGTTACGGAAGATGTGTCCACGAATCCCGATTATTACAACGCTGTTCTTATTGATAAGTGTTAAAGCTAATCGGCGTTTAATCCACCCTTCTCGCAATCGAAAACTGAAGTTCCTGCTTCAACAGAAAACCAAGCTTCAAAATTCTCCATGTTAATCGTTGGATAGCTTTCTTCATCTTCAGAAATGGCTTGTAACTCATTCAAGAAAATCTTCTTGAAATTGCTTTTTATCACAGGCTCTAAGTCGAAGAAATCCTCGTCAATAAGGTAAATATTTGGCTCTGTTTGTTCATCGATTATGAATTCATCTTCTTGACCGTTTACCCACTCGATAAATGGTTGAAGCGCCTTAACACTTAAGTATCCTCTGTTAACTATTTTCATTCTTCAAAAGGTATTTTTTCTTCATTCCGATACATAAACCACTTTGCACGCCCAGATTTGCGCTGTTCAATAATTAGGTTCCAATCGTTTTTATATCCAAGCGATTCATGGAAAGCATCCCATTCTTTAAAGTCCAGTGATTCCAGCGCTTCAATGAAAACAAGTGTTGTATCACTCACCATTATTTTTAGCGGATTTCGTTGCATGTTCTTGCTCTCATTCACATAAATGGATTTGCAATTTTCACCGAAACAATCAATCCAATTGTAAAGTGCGTTCATCACTTTTGCAGAATCTTTGTAGCGCCATTTACAATACAAAATAGAATCCTCCCCTATGGCTAGCTTATATTTTTCAATATTCTTTGGACCGAAGCGATCAGGAAATAAACGTTCTTCTACGAAGGTTAATTCAGAGACCTGAATCCCATTTAAGTTGAACAATTCCTTGATTGCTTTTGTTGAATCAATTTCGTTGTCATTTGCTTCAGGAGCATCTCCTTCTGGGTAATTTTCAGACTCAGCAACAATATCAGAGAAATCCAGAATTTCTGGTTCCTCAGGGCGACACCCCAAAAACACAAGACCAATGACGGCAGTATAAACGATATACGTTACTCTATTCAAACTGATATTTTTCTAAGGCATTCTAGTGTTTCATCAATATCCGTCGATGAGATATCAAGATGTGTTACAAAACGGATCATTCCTGGACCGAATGCCATCACCTTAACATCCATTTCAGCTAACTTATTGATAATAACGTCTCTTTTACTCGTATCGTTGAGAATGGCCACTACAATGTTCGTATCAACAGGCACAACTTCCTTGACCCAATTCAATGAACTCAATTCAGTTTCCAAGGCTCTGGCGTGCAGGTGATCTTCTTTCAATCGCTCCACGTTGTTCTTCAAAGCATACAATCCACCAGCAGCTATTATTCCAGCTTGGCGCATTCCACCTCCAAACACTTTTCGTACTCTTCGCGCTTGCTTGATGAAATCCTTTTTTCCAATCAACAATGAACCAACTGGAGCTCCAAGTCCTTTGGAAAGGCAAAGTGAAATTGAATCAAATTGCGATGCATACTCCTTCAAGTCAATCTTATTTTCAATCATTGCATTCATCAAACGTGCTCCGTCCAAATGAATTGGCAACCTACTCTTTCTACAAAATTCACTGATGCGTTTTATTTCTTCAAAATCGTAAATAGCTCCTCCTCCTCTGTTTGATGTGTCTTCCAAACTCACCAATTGGGTCACGGGAAAATGAACATCGTCGGGATTGATCCACTGCTCTACATCCTCCAAGGTCAACCGACCGCGATTCCCACGAATTAAGCGCACAGAAGCTCCAGAATTCCGAGCTATTCCACCTCCCTCGTATTTATAAACGTGACTGTCTTCATTTGTGATAACCTCCCCACCTTGATCTACATGAATGTTAATCGCAATTTGATTTGTCTGCGTTCCAGAAGAACAATAAATGGAAGCTTCCATTCCAAAATAATCAGCTGCAAATTGTTCCAACTCATTCACCGTAGGATCTTCCATAAAAACATCGTCTCCTACAGGTGCAGAAAACATGGCGTCCAACATCTCCTTTGATGGTTTCGTTACCGTATCACTTCTGAAATCGATCATAACATTCAATATTTGTCGTGAAATTAATGTTTGATTAACAAACCGTATCGATTTTATACGTTTTTTTGCACTATGGAATATGCTATAATAGCAATTACCGTGCTCTTCGGTGCAGGTCTAACCTTTTTCTCAGGATTTGGACTTGGAACAATCATGCTTCCTGTATTTAGTCTCTTCTTTGATTTACCGATCGCCATTGGAGCAACAGCAATTGTTCACTTGGTAAACAACCTCTTCAAGTTTATTTTGGTTTCAAAACACATCCACAAGAAAACCCTAATACGTTTTGGAGTCCCTGCGCTCATTGCGGCGGCTTTTGGCGGTTGGCTATTGACAAAATTTGGAGAAATGCCAGCGTTCCACAGCTATCAGCTAGGAGATCGCATTTTCAACATGACGGTAGTTAAAGTCGTTATTGGTATACTCATGATCTTTTTCGCTTGGTTTGACCTCGACCCACGTTTTGACAAACTTCAGGTAGAACCAAAACACATTCCCTACGGCGGTGCGCTCAGCGGTTTCTTCGGTGGCGTTTCTGGACATCAAGGAGCCTTCCGTGCCGCGTTTTTATCAAAAGCTGGGCTGACCAAAGAACAATTTATTGGAACCTCCAACGCAGTTTCCTTAATTGTAGACCTCACACGATTGGGTGTTTACTTCTTGGCTGCAAAAGCAGTTGCAGGTGATGAGAAGGGTCTCATGGAGGCATTAACTGATGGAAAAACACTCCTCATTGTTGGTATAGTCTTTGCCTTTATCGGAACGTACTTCGGGAAAATGCTCGTTCAGAAAACAACTATCAAAGGGCTGAAGCGCATTATCGGTGTACTTCTATTCTTAATGGGCGCCCTTATGATTTCTGGAATCCTGTAATAGATGCAAAGTGAACTTTTCACGTAAAGCAATGTAGTAAAGATTAAATTTGGTCAGTTATGTATAAACTTCTTCTCATTTCAATAATTGGTCTAGCTTCTTGCGCTAGCTCAACAGTTGTTACTGAAAAACCTGACGCTATTGATATAGAAGGTAGCTATAATGTTCACATCACAATTACCGAACCCGTTCCTTATTGCGGAGGCGCAGCGCCCACGGAAGAGATGCTCAATCGAACAAACCCTGTCAGTGGAAACTTTGTTTTGGTGCATGTCGAAACGGGAGAAAAAACAATTGTTACAAGTGAATCTGGAATTCTACGACTACAGTTAAACGTAGGAAATTACATCCTCAAAGAAACGTTCAAGGATGTCTCTTTCGAACAATTTATGAATGACATCCCTCAGAGCGGGAGATCTATAAAACCTGGTACTGAAGACTGCTACAAAAAGTGGTGGTCAACAAACTTGAGTGAATTTGAGATCCTCCCAGATTCCCCTAGGTTGTATCTTCAATGCAGTTTGTACAGAGCATGTTACACAGGAAACAATCCTTGCGATATCTACACTGGACCCTACCCTCCATCGGCACCACCACGCGATAATTAACCGAATTTGGTTCCTTATATGCCGACCTGCATGCCTGTTTATTTTGTGCTGTGAAAAAATGAAATAAGTGATCCATTTTAAGTAAACTTGTGTCAGACTGGATACAAATGAACACAGATTATACGACACTTAAAATAGACGCTGAACAAGCAGCGGAAATTGCTCAAAAATTGTTCAACATTGATGGGGAAATCACCACTCTTCCTGGCGAAGTAGATTTTAATTTCAAAGTTGCGTGTCCAGAAGGTGACTATCTCTTAAAGATCAGTCGACCAGATGAAGACGCGAGTTTCATTGAATATCAGCAGTCGCTAATCAATCATTTATCAGAGAAATCAGGCATTGAATCACCGAAAATTGTCAGGGATGTTAATGGAAATGCGACAGGACAGTTTACTGATAAAAATGGCAACACGCGTTTGGCACGTATGCTCTCATGGATGGAAGGTCGATTATGGTCTTCTGTGAACCCTATTAATAACTCATTACTCATTAGTTTGGGTGAACAAGCGGCGCAATTCACAAGTGCGTTGACAGATTTCGATCATGCTAAAGCACATGAATACCTTGAATGGGACGTCGCGCAGGCTAGTTGGACAAAAGGCTATCTTCATCTCTTTGAAAAAAATCAGGAAGAAATTTTACGTTTCTTTCTTTCACATTTTGAACAGATTCAACCGACCTACGCTGAATTGAGAAAAAGTGTGATCCACGGTGATGTGAACGACAACAATATTCTTGTATCGAATGATTTGACACAACAACAAGTGACTGGAATCATAGACTATGGAGACGCCATTTACACCCAAACAATTAACGATCTCGCCGTTGCGCTTGCCTACGCAGCGATGCATAAGCCAGACCCACTAAATGCAGCATCACAGGTGATTAAAGGCTACAACCATCATTTTCCGCTTGAAGAAAAAGAGATTGACTGTCTCTATACGCTTATTGCAATGCGATTGCTTATCACCGTCACAAAATCTGCTTTAAATAAACAAGAAGAGCCTGAAAACATTTATCACCAAATCAGTGAAAAGCCTGCGTGGGACTTGCTAAATAAATGGAAAAATATTCATCCAAATTTCGCGAAAGCAGCATTTCGAAAAGCATGTGGTTTCACTCCGCAATCGAATGAAACTGAAGTTTGCGAATGGTTTGAACAACAGTCCGTTTCATTGAAAGACCTCTTTCCACAACTCAACCTTTCCACAGTTCACAATGTAGATATGAGTGTCTCCAGCACTTGGCTTGGACATGAATTCGAATACAGCGATCTAGAATTGACTGCATTTAAAATTGAACAGCTCCGAAGAAAAAATCCTAACACCCTAATTGCTGGAGGCTATCAAGAAGTACGTCCTTTTTACAGTACAGACGCCTATAAGATTGAAGGAAACAATGGACCCGAATACCGAACCGTACATTTGGGTGTCGATTTTTGGGTAAATGCCAATACTCCCATTCACACACTTTTCGATGCCAAGGTATACAGTGTGTTCAACAACGATAACAACAAAGATTATGGTCCAACAATAATTTTGGAACACACAACGAATTCTGGAACTCCATTTTGGACCTTGCATGGCCATCTTTCCGCGTCAAGCCTATCAACGGTTTCTGAAGGACAAGAATTAAAGAAAGGCGACCTCATCGGTTACGTTGGAGATCAGCATGAGAATGGAAACTGGGTACCTCATCTTCACTTTCAAATTATGTTAGACATGCTTGGAAACAAAGTTGATTTCCCAGGTGTATGTGCCTATAAAGACATTGCTGTCTGGTCAAGCATTTGCCCTGACCCGAATCTCCTTTTCAAGAGTGATGGCTTGAAATCAACACCGAAAGAAGACGAGCATGAGGTATTGGAGTACCGTAAAGCGCATTTGGGAAAAAGCCTCAGCCTGTCGTATGATGCTCCCTTAAAAATGCTACGCGGGTCTGGTGCATACCTCATTGATAATACTGGACGAAAATACCTTGACACCGTTAATAATGTTGCACACGTGGGGCATGAACACCCTAAAGTTGTGCAAGCAGGCCGAGAACAAATGGCCCTTTTGAATACCAATTCACGCTATTTGCATGAAAACATCAATGCCTTTGCTCAAGAACTTCTCGATACGTTCCCGAAGGAACTTTCAGTAGTCCATTTTGTAAATTCAGGAAGCGAAGCAAACGAACTTGCACTGCGAATGGCAAAGGCCGTAACAAATCAGAAAGATATTATTGCGGTTGAAATTGGTTATCATGGAAACACCAATGCCTGCATTGAGATTAGCTCTTACAAATTTGACGGTAAAGGTGGAAGTGGAGCACCTGAACATACACACATCGTCCCTCTGCCTGATGCGTATCGAGGAATGTACACGGGAGTGGATCCAGGTTCAAAATACGCCAAACACATCGGTGATCAGCTACAATCAATTCAAGAAAAAAATCGAAATGTTGCGGCTTTTATTTGTGAAAGCATTATCAGTTGTGGCGGACAAATTGAACTTCCAGAAGATTACTTGAAACTTGCCTATTCTCAAGTCCGCGAGGCAGGAGGAGTTTGCATTTCGGATGAGGTACAAGTAGGCTGCGGTCGATTGGGCTCTGTATACTGGGGTTTCCAATTGCATGATGTCGTCCCAGATATTGTTACCATTGGAAAACCGCTTGGGAATGGTCATCCGCTTGCCGCTGTTGTTTGTACCCAAAAGGTAGCCGAGGCTTTTGCAAATGGAATGGAATACTTCAATACGTTCGGTGGAAACCCCGTTTCTTGTGCTATCGGAAAAACGGTTTTACAAGTTGTCCGTGAAGAAGGCTTGAAGGAAAATGCCCTCTCAACTGGAAACTATCTCAAGGATCAACTTTCCAAGTTGCAAAAAGAATTTCCGATTATTGGAGATGTCCGCGGGCAAGGTTTGTTTCTCGGTTTTGAATTGGTAGATCAAGATTTATCACCTCAAGGAGACAAAGCTACATATCTCGCAAATAGAATGAAAGAACTGGGAATTCTTATGAGTACGGACGGCAAAGATAACAACGTACTAAAAATCAAACCTCCACTCGTCTTTTCAAAAGAAAATGCAGATGAATTGCTCCGACGGCTGGAGACTGTTTTGAGCGAAGACTTTATGCGTTTATAGAATTCCTTTTCCTAATTTTTCAATTTTCTGAATCCTTTTTATGGAAAGCTTGAAATGCTTGCATCATTCTTGAAAGGTATTTAGAATACTTCTTGAATGCTGCGAAGAAAATGACATCAACAAACAACCATTCTTGTCCATCGACGTCTCTGGTTCAATGAATCTTTCAAACAAGACAATATTGCGAGTTCAAGATTGGTGCTCTCTTCCATCAGTGGAAACAGCAAAGACCAGATAAAAAGTGTTATTAAACAACTTGACGCTGGTAGTTCCACTGTTGGAGGGAAGGCATCCAGTTTTTATCTATTTCTTTCGGACAATCATTAAGCCATCACGAATAGGAAGTAAAACCTCCTGAACACGTTCATCTCCGTGAATCAAATCATTCAATTCGACGAGAACCTTGGTGTCAACATCGTCTTCGGCAACATTCTCAATGACTTTTCCTGACCAGAGAACATTATCAACGATAATATATCCTCCAGATCGTACTTTATCAATTACCAAGTTGTAATAATTGATATAATTGGATTTATCTGCATCGATGAATACTAAATCGAATTCACGTTTCAAACCTGGAATGATTTCCATCGCATCACCAATAACGCATTTAATTTGTTCTTTGTAGGGAGATTTCTCAACATAGCGATTCACCAAATCTTCTAATTCCTCATTCTTATCGATCGTAATTATGTGACCTCCTTCCGCCAGCCCTTCGGCAAAACACAATGCTGAATAACCAGTATACGTACCAATTTCAAGAACATCTTTGGGTTTTATCATGTGCGACAACATGCTCAAAACTCTTCCCTGAAAGTGCCCGCTCAACATCCGAGGTCGCAAAACACTCATGTTCGTCTCCCTGTTTAATTGGTATAGTAATTCAGGTTCCTTTTCGGTATGAGCGCAGACGTAATCGTCTAATTTTTGGTCAATAAACTCCATGCGTGTTCTTTTTTACAAATATGTGAATATTCCAGAATCCAACACACTAGAAAGTCATTAAGCAGTATTCTTCATTCCCGAAATTCAATTTAAAACCCGACATTTGCGGCATGAAAACGCAGAATATTAAAGGATACTGCGCCATTGGCGTATTCAGAGGAAAAACACACCACAACATTGGCACACTTTGGAGATCCGCATATATTTTAGGGGCATCCTACATATTCACTGTAGATGGCAAATACAAAAAGCAGTCTTCTGATGTGCTCAGAACATGGTCGCGAATTCCTTTATTCGATTACAAAACTTTCGACGATTTACTGAGCAATATCCCTTACGATTGTCGCATTATTGGGGTAGAAATGGATGACCGTGCAGAAATGCTCCACGAATTTCAACATCCGAAGCGAGCGATCTACC
>CAJQJL010000178.1 GCA_905478665.1 uncultured Flavobacteriales bacterium | reverse complement strand
AATCCAACAAATGAACGATCAAATTGGTTATTTACATTAGGAGAAGTGGGAGAGGCCAAGTGTTTAAAGAACAACGCCGCACCACCAAAGAACCCATCTTCATCCGTATAATTTTTAACGTGTAGCCATTGCTTTTCAGTTATAAACACGAACATCCTTCCATTCGGAGTATTAGCAAGGAAATTATCCTCACAATAATTGTTGTATTCAGCAGCAAACATCGGCTCAAGATTAAATGAGCCAGATTCGACGAAATTACTATCGGCAAGATCGGCTGGGGCTTTCGGAACACCTTCAGCGAAGTTCATTAGATTATATCGCCAACGATAATTGTTGTGATAATGTGTGTCTACGGAGTCTTCAATGTAAACTGCTGCTACAGCGTGCCCTCCTTCAGGTGCAACAGTATGTCGGCCTCCATTAAGGTACTCACGTCCGTAAAAACAATAGCGATCTTCTAATCCCATCAGGTGACCAAACTCGTGTGCAAAGGTATTGGTGCTACCACCTTGAATATCATTCTTATTTCGGGATGGATCATTTTCCATTCCTGATGCGTACTCACAATAGAACATTCCTGTTCTACGTGATGTCACGAAGGATCGCAGACTACTAATTGTTCGGTTAACAGTAATTAGTGAGTGAGCGGGATCAACGTATGCATAATGTCCTGGACATGCAACAGAGCAGGTGATTTTATCTGCTCTGATTCGCAAAAACTTCATATCAGGTGGAGTATTGCTCCAATAATTTTCTATTTCGGCGGGAGTATAAGGTGCAGGCATGTTTCCATTGACAGGGCCAAGCAATGGATCAGGATCGGTAATTTCCCACATCCCACCATTGTGTGAGCTGTCCCATACATTCTTGATGTTTTCTTCTACCGCTTCACACATATTCTTAAGGTCAAGCCAGGTCATCCCAATTCCTCTTGCGAAATGGAAATGAGCATCAATATCAGCACGCGGAAAAGAAGTTATAGTTTCATTAGGAGCAGTGTAGGGTATGTTTCGATAACCAAAGTTTACTTTATGACCACTACCTGCCTCATTTGCTGCTGCTAATGCTGAGATTTTGTCATTTTGAGATGCATTATGACTCTCGTAGGCAATGTAATGATACATGGGGCCAGCTGTGATGGATGGGTGAACATCAAGTAGTTGAACATCTGAGCCGTTAATGACAAATCCCCTCAAGAGAACTTTGAAACGAACGAATTGATTGTTATTCGCATCATTGTGGACGCCATCATTTTGAAAGGACATGTAAACTCGACTATTGCTTACCAATTTATTACCACTTCCATCTAGAAAATTTGCCGCATAAGCAGCTTCAAGGGCATCCCATTCTTCCTTTGTAAAACAAACAGATGTAAATCCTGAAGCGAACCTTCTAAGATTTCCAGATGGCGGCACGAATGCACCTGAAGAAGACCTTGGTGTTATAATAAGACTTTTAAGAGTTGGTGTTCTTCCATTGGTCGGATCAGTAAAATCAGATACCGTTTGAACTGACAGTTCTAAAGGTTTTATGGTGCTGGTAGATACCTTACCTAGAAACGAAGGTGAATTCGAAACTTCAGTAAAAACTGCAGCGCTATTCGGCACCAATGAAATTCGCCCATTAGCAATGGGGGTTCCAGTTTCAGTAATGTCAATTCGCTTATAACGAGATTCATAGGCATTGGCAAATAGCGTATAAGTTGTTGGTATTCCGGCATTATCGTATTCAATACCTAAACCAGTATCGGCCATGTAATCCATACCATCGGCTTGCGTATTATTCCAATAGGCCGATTCGCGACAAACTCTTACTTGAAGGTTGGTATTTCCGGTAGGTTGATCAAGAGGGATTTGCATCCGATACTCAAAAGGACACCAAAGATTATCCAGGTATTCCAGATCTCTCAACTTAGGGATTGGTCCATGAGTGTATCCTGCATCAATTGGCATTAGTGGCACTGGATCTTGAATTTCCTCTTGATTCTTAATAACAGTAATTGAAATATGTTGAGCCAGGGGGAAATTTTTCTTATCGAGAAAACCTTCTTTGTGGTAGTAATGAAGAATTCTAAGTTTAAGTGGCGCCGAATAATCTTGTGAACTATCGGTACCCAAAAAAGTAAAACTGGAATTCGAATCTTCCATCGCATGATGCGCTGCATCATTGATTCGTTGGAATCTCCCAGAGTGTACAAAAGCAGAATAACATGCGCCAAAATCTTGCGTCTTCTTGAATTCAAGATCGAGCGTAACACAATCATCTGGGTCAACATGTTGATCTTGAGGGAAGCTAGAATACCCTGATCCAACTACCCACACAGGAAAAAACCGCTCACCAGAGCCATCATAATTTTTGGATGACTCGTTGACTTTTATGCTAGGATTAGTGTTCCATTCAACACGTAAGTCATCAAAGTTTGCGCTTGGACCAAATTGTTGAAAGTAATTGTGACTATTTCCTCTTTCATCCAATAATTCTACATAGATACGATTGCGATTTCTAAACTTTTTTGTTGCTCCGCCCTCAATAGTATTGTCTATACCAATCATTATACGTTCATATATTTCTGGTTGGGCCTGCTCTTCATACGTAGCATCTTCAATCTCATATAATTCACTTGGTACTGCTCTAGTATCAACTGAATCATCTTCTTCTGAGGCTTCATCAGTTATATGTAATACATCGTGAGAGTGGTGAGCAAAGTTGCCATAATAGGCGACTGGGTCCATAAAGTTTAATGCTTGCTCAGAATTGGTTTCTATTTCGAAATCGATTGAAGTTCCAGCGTCAAAATCTATTGCTTTAACTCGATTAATCGCATTGACCATGGTTGCGCCATTGCCTACAACTCCTCTAACATCATGTATTTTCGGTTCAAAGCCTCTTCGATCCCTAAGAATTTGAAGACCAAACTGAACCATGATACGTTTGTTTGATGCCAAATGAACGGATCCAAATTCTTCACGCGCAGGAAATAATCCAATCACATCTCCGGCTGAAACTGAGAATCCAGTGTATTTGGCAGCGGTGGTAGGTGAATTGTTATTGAACTCAAAATTGAAAATATCGTCCAAATAACTTTCATCGCTCAGAGTATAATCAATTGTATTACTGAAGTTGTAATCAAAATGTGTGTTCATAAAATCCCCCATGCCTGGAGTTGTTTGAAGCGGGTTTGTTGCCTTAAAGGCCCCCAGTCCACTGTCTGCACCATCTGTTGAAATTCCAACGATAGTTCCTGTTGCAGGCAAAGTATTCCCATTTTCGACATGCACTTGATTGGCTTTAGTCACTAAGGTGACACCATTAGCCATTGCATCGGGAAGAATTTCGTTTGTACCTCCAGAGGCCTGTGTTGACATATCCACAATACTCGATCTTAGGATAGACCGATAGATGAAATATTTAATGTTTGGGTTTACAAGAGCTTGATCACTCGGAAGAAATATAGCATCAAGGAGTTGGTTGACGCCGTTGGAATCTTCTGTGCCTTCTACTTCTATGAAGAATAATTTTCCATTACAAATGGCATATGCTTTAGGGTTATCAGTATTGTTTTTAGCGAAGTGCATTGAAGCTGGACAAAAACGATATCTATTGGGATTATTATTGTCAATACCACTAGATACTGGTCCGTATGGTACTCCAAAAAGACCACTGCCACCATAACCTACTTGATCATCCATCAAATGTAAGTCCGTAAAGAAATGAAAATTTGCCATGTTGCGAATAGTAATTTGTTCAGTTAACTGTTAGCTTAAAAAGACCTTGTCAAGTCAAACCTCTTTCAACTTAGCGAATAAAATTTATTCCTATTGTGTTGACTTTGAGATTTTAACATTTTCAGGTATTAATACCTATCACTTGCAGTAAATACTATTTAACTAGGTAATTATACCCTATTTAAAAATAAATTCTTCCTGTTTTAGATACTTCGAGAACTATATTTCTGAACGTGTTTTTTTTTAGCCAAATAAATCCCTATTTTATATTTTCTTATTTAATTAGATGCATGAGACACAATTACTGGCATTTATTGTTATTTCTTTTCCTTGGGAATCTTTGTCACTCCCAATCAACTAACAGGGTACCCTTTGTTACTGATTCGCTCTGGGGAGTAATGTCAAGTGATGGTCGGATAATCGTCCAAGCGAAATATGATAGGGTAAGCCCTTTTTATGATGGCTATTCGACTTTCGAATTGAATAATAAGGTTGGTGTTATAGATAGTTCTGGAGACATGATTGTCAATGGTGCATTTGATCAGATTGATATCCGTTCGAATGGCTTTTTTATCACCCAAAAGATTCTAGATAATAATCGGAAAGTGTTTGGGGTCGTTCATGCTAAGCATGGTATTATACTTCCGTGTGAGTACGAAAAGGTTAAATTACAATTCCCATTTATTTTATATAGAAATTCGCGTAAATGGGGAGGGTGTGACACCACTGGAAAGTTCTCATTCTCTGCTGAGTACGACCAGGTAGAACACCTCTATGAAATACCCGCTATTAAAGCAAAAAAGGGAAGTTCTATCATTTTTTTCGATACCCAATGCCGGAAAATAAAAAGTGAATATGGTGAATTATGGAAACTGGAAGTAGTGCCGGGCGACAGTTCACATTTTATAGGATCAGTTATGGGGCAGGATCAAAACTCTCGACAATCGCTAATGGAATTTTCGCCGGCGAAAGGATTCATGGAACTGGCCAATTATTCGAAAATAGAAGGGCGTTATAGTGAATTTGCAAACAGTGGATTACTGAAGGTATTTGAGGGAAATCATTCTGGCCTTATCAATCATGATGGCGTTGAAATTTTCCTACCCGAATACACCCGAATTTACGGTCATTATAATTCGACAATTTTCTCGGTTAAAAAGGATGGTAGAAAAACACTGATGGACATAAATGGGACGGATTTATTGGCTCCTGATCTTCAACTGGTAGATAAATATATTTCAGTTCATTCAGGAATCCAGGTTGCTTCGAATGGGAAACGTAAGCAGTTTGTATTAGCTATAGATGACAACGGAAAAGTGCAGAATTCTTTCACTATAAAAAGAGGTGGGGCACATGGTGTTTTTTGTTGTCCTCCCATTGCTATGCTGATTAAGAAAAGGTATAAGGTAGGACTTCTCAATCTTGAAGGTAAGCGAATTACACCACTAAAATTCAAACGTATCAGGCACATAGGAAACAGTATTTTTGTTACCAGAAAGAAGAAGTACTATCAGCTCTATAACTCGCAAGGTAAGTTGCTAAAAACTAAGTTTCCTATCTTCAATGAAGCAGGTGAAGAAATTCTATCCGATCCAGAGGTTCATGAAGGATTTATTGCTTTGATGAACAGTGATCAGAAGTGGGGAGTCATTGACACTAATGGAAACGTGGTTGTTCCTTTTGAATATGATCGAGAACCATACTGGAAAAAGGGTGTTTTTGTCGTTCATAATGAGAGTGGGGTTGGTGCCATTCTCGAAATGGGGGAGGTCATAGTGCCAAATAAATATGATGATATCGATGTTTTTTCCTCCACATTTTTCGCAGTTTTGAGCGATGGCTATTGGTCATTTTTTCGTAATGGGAAGAAATCACTAGTAAATCATTCCGAAATCGGAAAAGTAAAAGGTGGTTTCTTTTTGGTTAAATCTGCAGAAGGTAAATACGGCTTATGCAACCAAAATGGTGAGATTTTGCTCTCTATCGAATTCGATCAGATTTATACATGCTCGGACGATCAGTTCCTTCGGTTGAAGAAATCTGATAGATGGGGGCTCTATTCTACAGCAGATTCAGAAATCATTTTGCCTATGGAGTATACGGACATCGAAGAAAAACGCCTTGGGGTGTTCAACGTTTCTCAGGGGGATCAATCAGGTGTTTGGTCGTCCGAAGACCAGTTCATTGTACCTGTTAGCTATTCGAAAATACGCATTGTCGGGGATTTAATTGAAGTTTATTTGAATGGAGAAGTTATGGGGTACTATAGTTTTACTGGAAAAAAATACTATTAGTCATTGTAGATCGAAAGGCAAGATCAATAAAGTACCAATTATAGGGCAATGGCGTTTTGAAAAGGGAACTTGCTATTTAGGTGTCAACCCAAGCGGAACAAAGTGTAGCGCCGACATAATATACATTATAGATGGCAAGGCATTGCGAGAATTCGCAAATACCCATATTGCCCTATAATGTATTGCGTTATGTTACTTAGCTTAGCGAGCATCGGAGGATGCTAGTTTTCTTTTTTTTTTAGAGGGGGGAGAAAGAAAAATCTAAAAAGAGGGAATTCTATTCAAACTCTTCATAATCCCATTCATTTAATTTAAAGTGTGCTTCATTCAAACTTTCCTTAATGCCTAAAATCACACCGCAAACATTTCGTTTCTGCATTGCCGTGAATTCACCTTCATCAGGAATATAATGGAACATATAAATTGCTCGATCCAACCATTCTGTCAAAATCAAAATGTTTCCTTCATAATATTTATCAATATGAGCGATTATTGGTTGTAAATCCTCTATTTTTAATTGCTTTGTTGTTCTGTTTGGCTTGCCCATTTGTATGAATTTAAGATTGATTTGTCCGATTATCGGGATAAATGTAGTGACTTTCGGACAAAATACAAAGCTATTGTTTAGATTTTCGGAAAAAGAAGTCCGATTAACTAACTTTATTGACTTAAAATCTGAATAAATATGACCGAACTAGGACTATATCTATCAAGAAAATCAGTTAATAGATCAGACGTTGCTAGAAAGACTGGAATCAGTAAAACAAGACTTAGCGAATTATCCAATAATTCAAGCACCAAACTTAGAGCCGATGAATTGTACTTGATTGCTTTAGCAATTGATGTTGATCCGTGCGAAGTGCTAAAGGAAGTGTGCAAAGAATTAAATCTAGTATCTGAAAATTAATGAATTCAATTACAATAGAAAAGAGCGTGTTAGATTACAAATTAAAAGTTCCTCACATAATCAAATACATGGGCTCCAAGAGTTCATTGTTGGAATATCTCGTTGAATCCTTCAACGAAATTTATGAAGGAGAAGATATTTGTGACTTATTTGCTGGTACAAGTGTTCTCAGTGGATCTTTAGGACATGGAGTAACAATGCATGCTAATGATATCCAAAGATACTCAGCCGTATTGGCGAAAACATACTTAGGTAACTACGATTGGAGTGAATACGAAACCTTGATTGATGATGTAATCAAAATTGCTCAAAAACATGTAGACAAAGTCCATAAATTGTATTCAGATTTAAATTACGAGTACTCTACTGGAATGGATATTAACGAATTCAATGGGATCGAACAACAACAACAAGATTTAATTTATCTGGATTTTGAAAATGTTGAACATCACCTATTTATAAAAAGCTACTCTGGTACTTACTGGTCTTTTGAACAATGTTTATGGATTGATGCATTAAGAATTGCAGCGGAGGATTATTCTGACACGCCAGTTTACAATCCTATATTATCGAGCTTAATGTTCGCCATGGCATATAATGCTCAAAGCACTGGTCATTACGCTCAATATAGGGATGCAAAAAATTTAGCATCAATGAATGATATTATAATATATCGTAAAAAAGAGATTGTTCCATATTTCAAAAAGAAGATGATTGAATTAATGGAGTCAACAGGCATTAATGAATTTGAGCATACAGTAACCTCTTTAGATTATCGCGAATGTTTGGATATGATTCCAAACGGAACATTAGTTTATGCGGATCCGCCGTATGCATTTGTTCATTACTCACGGTTTTATCATGCCTTAGAGACATTAATTCGATATGATTATCCAGATGTTCTTCATAAAGGAAGATATAGAACAGATCGCCATCAATCTCCCTTTTGTAAAAGAACAGAAGTAGTTAAAGCTTTTGAGGTCATGTTTGAAAAAATAAAAATAAAGCAGTCCAAACTAGTTTTAAGTTATAGCAATACGGGTATGATTAGTTTGGAAAAAATAATGGAACTCGCAAAAAAGACATTAGGAAATAAATACGATGTAACTTCAAAGGCTGTCGATTATACGCACAGTACAATGGGTAGGAGTGAAGACAAATCGAGAGAAGTTAAAGAATATCTAATAATCGCTAAACCAATAATCTAATGAGCAGAGAGTTTGATTTATCGAAATTAAAGACGTCTTGGACAAAATTTGATATTGTTCAAGTAATGGAGACTGTCCATAACAAAGAAACTCTTAGTAAATACGTAAATAAGGAAGCCAAAATTGACGAGCCTGTTTTACGAGCCTTTCTTGGAGTTGATTCTCTTGACAAACCTTTACCAGAATTTTGGTTGAAAATTCAGAATCATCCTAACGAAAAAAACTTATTTGCATTTCTTTGTGTATTGTTTACTCATGGAGAAATTGTTCGATTATTTGCGGATGAGTTTTCCAAAGGAGATATGAAAGGTGTCTTTAGACTCTTTGAGAAAAAGAAGGAATTCACTAACATAAGAAGTGTTTTAATAGAATCTGGTGCCGCTGAGCCATTTTTAAGACGAGCAGACGAGGTTCCTTATGATTTAACTCCTGTATTTCAGAATCTGGAAGTTGGGAAATTATTTAAACAAGTTCTTCAAGAAAGAATTGTACGACAATTGAAAGAAATTCCGAGCGATACCGAATTCTATGCAATTTGCTTTTCCAATAATTTCCATAAAGCCATAAGCCTCACTAAAAAACAGTTTAAATCATGGCTTGAAGGGGAAAAACCGACAGAAAGCAGGTATATAGACGGGGTTAAAATATTTGATTTTTACTCTGTTTCTGAAGCTAATTTAGAGCATATACAAGGATCAAAAGAAGTGTATTTTTTAGGTGAAAATGGAGACGGTAAGTCTCTGATCCTAATGGCTATTTATTTAGCTTTCAATAGACATTTTATTTCATCCAAGACTGATCTTGAAAAGACAGGGAAAGTTTTAGATATTATTAAGGATAATAAGGATATGAAGCTTATTGGAGTTGATGATAGTGGTAAATCATATGAAGATAAAAATGTCGGTTATTTAACAAATTTTTTCGCATATGGCACCCATAGAGGTAGACATTCCTCGAGTAAGTATGAGGAATATGGATTCATGTCACTTTTTAATAGTAATCAAACTTTATCAAATCCAGAACAGTGGTTAAAGGATCAATACTTATTGGAGTTAGAAAAATCATTCGATTCTGGTAACATGATCGGGGAAATTAAGGACTTGCCAAGCTCTTTCCCTGTGAGTACTTTAGAGAATATGTTCCATGAATTGTTAGAGAAAAATGTGTCCGTAAAAATTGAAGGATCTGAAGTTTCTTTTATAGAAAAAGGCTCAAAACTTAATTTTGAACAGCTATCAGAGGGTTATAAGAGTATAATCATCTTTGTTGCAGATTTGCTATTTAGGCTTCAGAGTAACCAACCTGAGCTTAGAGAGATTAAGAAGCTCGCTGGTATTGTTCTGGTTGATGAAATTGACTTGCATTTACACCCGAAGTGGCAAAAGGTTATAATCGGTAAATTGAGAAAATTGTTGCCAAATGTCCAGTTTATGTTCACTACTCATAGTCCGACTATTATCCAAGGAGCATCAGATGATGCGATAATATATCGTGTATTCAGACAGCAAGAAGATGGAAGAACTAGAGTAAGCGATCCATATTATAGAAAGGACTTAAACCATTTGATGATAAACACATTACTCACATCACCTTTATTTGGACTAGATAATTCTAGAATGGACGCCGATAACGATAATGCCGACACCAGTGATACATATGTTCTTTATCGAATAAATAGAAAGATAGAAGAGGAGCTTACTAAACAAAAGAATGAAGGAAAGGAGTTTATTTCAGATGAGAAAATTGATTCTCTTATTCAATCAATAATAGATGAAGAACGCAACCCAAAATGATCAAGATTGATAAAGACATATCAAAGATTCCGACATCCTTAAAGGTGCCATCCAAGGACTTTTTTCCAAGTGGAAAAATACCTAGCCCACCTAAAACAACTCACAAGAGAAGGGTAGAGGTAATTGATAATAAAGGTTACATTGATAAAGACCTTTATAATAGCAGGTACAAAATAGACGATATAAGAATTGGTCTTATAGATATTTACCATAATAAATGTGCATACTGTGAGCAAAAAGTGGAACAGTACCACATAGAACATTACAGACCAAAAAAAGATTATTACTGGTTAGCGTTCTCATGGGACAATTTGATAATGGCTTGCTCTAAGTGCAATGAGCATAAAGGGGTACACTTTGATATTCTTGGTTCTAAACCGCGATTCAGAAAGAATGCAAAGAGTATCAAAGAAATAAATAATAGTTCACCTGCATATGACATTCTGGAAAAACCCAAAATGATAAATCCAGAAGTGACAAATCCTTTGGGTTTTATCGAATTCAAAAAGGATGGAAGTATTGAATCAAAAGATGTAAGATTCGCCTACACCATTGAAAAATGTAAAATTGATAGAAAATACTTGAATGACTCTAGAAGGAAATTAATAGCTGATTTTAAAGCTAATATAAATGCAGAGTTGCAATATTCAAAAAATCCTACTGAACAAGAATCTGCAATTGGAGTTCTTATTCGTCAATTTTTGAAAAATTCGAATAATCTTGAAAATCAATTTTTGGGTTATAGAAACTATGCTATTGACAAATTATGGCTCAATGATTTGGTAAGAGAAGCGAAAACCGCTTAAGATATGATTATGTTAAATAGAACTCCGAACCCAAAGTGCGGAGGCCTGAACAAACGGCGGGCGTGCGTTGGAATGAATGAACAAATGCTTAGTAGTTCATTAAAGGCGTTTACGTTTCGGTTTTACCGACTACTTTGATAGAAGTACTTGCATTTGATTCAGAGCGCGATGGCGCATCGTTTGTTCTTGATCTTTTTGGTTCTTTTTGCATCAAGGCAAAAATGAACATATAAATTCTTTCAAAAACCTTAAAACTCTAATCCTTTAGAATCGCTTAAAAAATTCAAAGCTGTACATTCTTACGTACGATTGATTTTTCGAAGCAAGATTTAAAAAGTGCGTTGGCAAAAAAAAAAGAAAACTCGCATCTGCGTTGGAAGTGTGTTGGACGGAGGGTTGAGAATTGTGCGACCAGAATGTTTTATAGATTTTCTATTAAAACTTATGGTTAGCAATTTTGCGCTGGCTGGAGGGGCTATTTAATATAACGTCTAATTATAGGCGCAATTGGACATTCGAAGAGAGAACGTGCTATTTAGGCATCGCCCAAGTGGAAAGTATTGGAGCGCAGACATAATATGCATTATAGTTGGCAAGGATTGCAGGAATCTGCAAACACTCAATTGCCCTATAATTAATATTATGTTAAATAGTATTGTCAAAACATACAACGCCCACACCAAATACATCTGCTTCCTTTCACCGCCTCAATCGTTTCAACTGTCCTACAATTACAATACTTACAATTACCAACAAACTCCAGGACACAATTTTTCCTGCATCCACCATTTTCCAACCTTCATGCTGAGAAGCATATTTCCAAGCTCCTAGAAACGTAGCGATATTCTCTGCCATCCAAATAAAGAATCCGATTAACACAAACGTCAACAACATCGGCATCTGTCTAACAGTTTCACTAGATTTAAACTCAACTTTGGTTCTCCAGAAAATCAAAAATAATACAGGAATAATATACCAGAGAACATCAACAATGAATGCATTCGTGAAAAAG
>CAJQJL010000177.1 GCA_905478665.1 uncultured Flavobacteriales bacterium | reverse complement strand
TAACAATTATCAAAGTTTCTTGTTGACTTCCAGTAGCGCCAGCGTTACGATCAAACCATTACCCCCTGATCCCCCAAGTGATTTTATTGGCGGAGTTGGAAACTTTAGTGTAGAACGAATCGTCGAAGAAGGAAACTTCAAACAAGGTGAGGTATTCAAAATGAAAATCATTATTTCGGGTGTCGGGAATTTGCAGAATATTATCGAGCCTACCCCAGCCCTTCCAAAAGGTTTTATCGTTTATGGAGACCCTCAAATAGAAGAGAATTTTTCATACACCTTCGAAGGAGCTGAAGGCAGCATCTCTTATGAATACAACATTCAAGTAAGTAAACATGGTGACTTACTTCTGCCAGCTACGACGATTTCTTACTTTGATGTAAATCAAGAGCAATATGTAAGTTCTTCTACCGAAGAATCGACAGTTAAAGTAAAGAAGAATGAAAATTTCATTGCTCATGAGGTAGAAACTCAAGACACCAAAAATCTTGAAGAATTGGATGTTCTTGGCGACCTACGAAAATCGAATTTGAAAGAAAACAAGGACACGCTGTTCGGTTCACCGCTATTTTGGGCAGGGCTTGGATCTCCGCTAATGGCCGCATTGTTATTCATCCTGTTTACAAAACGCCGCGAACAGTCGGAAGAGAAGATTGTCGTTCGTAAAACAATTCATAGAAAGGATCGGGAAATTTCTGAAAACATTGCTCAACTCAAGGTGCTTCTAGCTGCTGGTGATACAAGTGCACTATGTTCTAAAATTGAAGCTACACTGAAAAAAGCATTTGAGTTAGAGATGAAATTGGGCGAAGACTACCTACTCAACAGGCAAGACATTTTTGATCACTTAGAGAAGACAAACCGAACGAATTTATCGAGTAGCGTGAACACCTTGCTGTCTAAATGCGATCAATACCGCTTCGGGTTAGCAGCAGATAATGCGTCTAACCAGGCATTGTTCAATGAATTGGAATCCATTTTAAATGAACTGAAGTCATGATTTCTGTGTTCAGACATAGCGTCCTTATAGTCCTGACTTGTTTGTTCTCACAGGTATCAATTGCGAACACCACCTTTGATGAAGGAGTGAAAGCACACTCAGAGAATAATTATGTTCTAGCCATTGAAAAATTCACCGAAACAATTAATGAAACACCAAACAACGTTTCAGCCTATTACAATTTAGGATTATCCAATATGGGGAACAAAAGTTATGGAGCGGCTATTTGGGCATTCGAAAAAGTCCTGAAGTTCTCTCCTAACGACTCCGAAGCAAAAGAAAAAATCGAATTTTGTCACAATGAACTTTATCCCTCCGAAGAATGGTCTCCAATTCTGGGGAGTTTTGAATCAGGTATCTACAGTATCTCTTCCAATGCTTGGTCCTTAGCTGCGATTCTCTGCAGTATTCTTCTGTGCATTTGTATTATTTTACTCAAACGAAAGAAGGCAATGTCAATCAAACGGATTATGCTAATCTCTAGTTTTTTTAGTGCTATCCTAATGATCACAGCATTGATCATTGCCTCAAAATCAAAAGCTCATCAAGAATCGGTTGACTATGCAATCATCACGCAGCCAACAATTCCAACATTTATTGACGAGAAAAACACAGCTAAAACAAATCTATCCGAAGGTATTCGCCTTCAATTAATTGATAAAGACTCTTCGGAGTATGTTAACGTACAAGACAATATGGGTGATCAGTACCTTGTGAAATACGAAGACCTCACACTTATTTAAAGTCAATTCCAAGAGAAATACCCTACCTTTGTTGCTTTTCAGAAAGATGAAAGCCAGAAAAAATATTCGAGAGCTTAGTATTGATGAGCTAATAAGTGTTCTCCAGGAAATGGGGGAAAAGCCTTTTCGTGGAAAGCAAATCTATGAATGGCTCTGGAAAAAGAATGCAGCTGAGTTTGATGAAATGACGAACCTGTCAGAACCTTTGCGGAATATGTTGAAGGAATCCTTTTTCATAGATCACATTACACTTCAGGATCAACAAATAAGTTCGGATAAAACCATTAAATGTGCTTTTAACATCGAAGAAGGAAAAGTTATTGAAGGTGTATTAATTCCAACAACAGCGCGTACAACGGCATGTATCTCATCACAAGTAGGGTGTAGTCTGGCATGCAAGTTTTGTGCTACAGGAAAGCTAAAATTAATGCGTAACCTCAGCGCAGGAGAAATGGTAGATCAGGTTGTCTATTTACGCGATCAAGCATCTGAACGATATAACAAATCACTCACAAACATCGTATACATGGGAATGGGAGAGCCACTTCTCAACTATGCGAACATGCTTCGCTCAACGGAGCTAATTACATCTCCCGAAGGTTTGGGCATGTCACCCAAAAGAATTACTATTTCTACTGCGGGAATCGCCAAAATGATTAAAAAGCTTGGAGACGATGAAGTGAAATTCAATTTAGCGCTTTCACTGCATGCTGCCAACGACAAAAAGCGCAGTCAGATCATGGAAATTAACGACTCGAACAACCTTGCGAGCTTAAGCGAAGCCTTGATCTATTTTCATGAGAAGACAGGAACACGCGTGACATTTGAGTACATTATTTTCAAGGATTTTAATGATGCGATTGAAGACGCGCAGGAATTATCTGAATTTGCCAAATGTGTGCCGTGCAAAGTTAACATAATAGAATACAACCCAATCGATGATGCAAGCTTCCAGCAAGCTTCGCGTGAAAAAGTAGACGCTTTCGCTAACTATCTGGAGAACAAAAACATGATCGTGAATGTTCGCCGAAGCAGAGGAAAAGACATTGACGCGGCATGCGGTCAGTTAGCCAATAAGAATAAGGCAATTCGAAAAGACGAGAGAGTATTAAAATAAATCGTCTTGTTCAAAATCATTATATAGAAAGGATAACTCTGTTAAAATAAGGACATAAAAGAACTTTGCTCAAGGAAAGCCGTCCTCAATTTGTACATTTGCATTCGATTTAAACTGATATTTGACCCAATTTGTTCTTCCTATGCAACCAATTCTGAACAATTGTCGTCAAGGGAATACACTGATTAATAACATTATGAAAACAACAAAAATTGTACGCTTTTTTGCTTTTGTATTTTTTGTCTTTTTGAGTACTACTACTTTTTCTCAAACTGCTATGAACGCAAGTGAATTGAGCACCAAATGGAGCCTACTAACTGAACAGGATGGCGTTAAACTATTTGTAAAAAGAGAATCTTGTAAGCTTCACAAGACACAAAAACCGTTGGACTACCTACTTGTAAAAGTGGTCAACGAAAGCGGAGAAGCAGTAACGAGTAATTTCCAAATTGGACTTCACTACAATGAGGGGTGCACAGGATGTGAGCAAAATGTCGAGACATACAGATCGGTTTTGCTAGCTTCTAACTCTTCAGAAGAATGCGATTGCACATTTAAATCGAATGGACAACTATCGCTACTTATCAAAAACCCAAATCACCTTGATGATAGAGTTTTTGAATCAATCGAATTAATTGACTTTAAATTAGACTAACCTATCATGAAGAAGCTAATACTACTTACAGCATTTTTTGCAATGACTGCTTTTATGAGTACGTCACAAGTGTGTAATGTATTTGTCTCTCCACAAGACACAACAATTTGTCCAGGAGATTCAGTATGTATCACTGCAATCGCATCAATCACAGCTACAGGACAAAGTTTCGACTTTGATGCTGGAGCTTTACCTCCAGGATGGTCAACAGCTGGTGGAGCCACTTGGGGAACTCCATGTGGTCAGAATCCAACAAATACACCTTACTATTGGGCATCTACTGCAGGTGCAGGTACTCCTCAAGTTTCAACTGCCGCATTTGACATCAGTTGTGGTGGAGTCGTTACGTTTGATATGGTGTACTCCATTCAAGGTCAATCAAGTCCTTGTGAAGGACCAGATTTAGCAAATGAAGGGGTTGAACTTCAGTACAGTCTTGACGGCGGTCTTACGTGGATTACAATCGTATACTTCCAGCCTGACGGGGTGCAACTTCCAGCAAACCCAAATACATCTAACAGTGTAGCAAGTGGCGTAACACCTTATACTTCTTGGGGTACATTCACAATTCCAATTCCTCCAGGAGCTATGTCGACTTCGACTATGTTCCAGTGGATTCAAACAAACTCTTCAGGGTCATCATTTGACAACTGGGGATTAGATAACATCAGTATCGATGCAGGACCATGTAACAGTGCTGTTGTAAACTGGGATAACGGTTTACAAAACACAAATGCTTTCTGTGCATCTCCTTCCCAAGACACGGCTTTTGTAGCACTTGTTTATGATACATTAGGAAACTTCCAGTGTTCGTCTGATACAATTACAATCACAATCATTGGAGACAACATGACTTATGATTTAGTAGATTCTGCTTTTGTATTCTGTCCTGACGATTCTGCAATGGTTGAAATTCTTAACATTCAAGGTGCTCAACTTCCTGTTACTACTGATTGGTCTACTGGAAGTACCACTACTGACACTTGGTTACCAGGTAATGGGCTAAAACAGGATACCATTTGGTACTACGTCGATCTACTGGATGGCTGCGGCTATACAAGGGTGGACAGCGTCGTACTGCTGGTCAATCAAACACTTACTATTGATTCTTTAATGCAATTTCCAGCAAGTGCTTGTGCGCCAGACGGTGCCGTAACGGCCTTTGTCTCTGGCGAAACGAATTTACTTGGACAATCCTATTACCATTGGGATGATCAAGCGAATTGGGACAACTTTGGAACAGGAAGTTTCATTGATGCAACTGCATGGCAAAATATTGGGTCTGGTTGGTATTTCTTTACTGTATCAGATGATGTATGTACTGAGTCAGATAGTATTTTTGTGGAAATGAACAATCCACCGATTGCGTCCGTTACAGCCACGCCAGATAATGGATGTAATCCTGTAAGTGTTACGCTTTCTAACGATAGTCAAAATTCAAACGAGTATTATTGGGACTTTGGAAATGGAAACACTGCAAGCGTTAGTGACATGGGTAGTCAAAATCAGATTTATTCTCAATCTTCAATTGTAATGTTGATTGCTTATTCTGATCCAACTTGTGCAGATACAGCTTACGTGAACATTTCAGTTACTCCTTGTGGTTGTACTGATCCAGAAGCTGACAATTATGATCCTTCAGCGACATTCGATGATGGAAGTTGTACATATCCAATTCCAGTTGTGACACCACCAAACGTGTTTACACCAAATGGAGATGGAGATAATGATGTTTATTTCTTAGATACGAAGAATGTTGTAAAACTTGAGTACACAATCCTTAATCGATGGGGTAATGTAATGTTTGACCAAACGGTTGACCTTACACTTGGTTTCCCTGAAATAGGATGGAATGGAACTACTCCTCTTGGAATTGAAGCTCAAGAAGGAACGTACTATTACAAATATGTGGCTACGGGAATCAACGGTGATCAAGTTGATGGTCATGGATTTATTCAACTCGTTAGAGATTAATATTTCCTAATACACTATGGAAGAGCGCTTGTCATTCGACAGGCGCTTTTTTTGTTTACTTTTCTTACGCTACATTTTACTAAACGAATTAGCTCTTTTCCTCTTTACTAAGAGATTTTAACATTTGCAGCCCGCTTAACTGTTATATTTGTATTGCGATGCTTTCCATCAAAGAAATAATGAATCCTGTCACTTCAGAAATGAAGGAATTTGAAATACGATTTCGTCGTAGTATGAAGTCGAAGGTTCCTATGCTGGACAAGGTTACCCACTACATTATTCGAAGAAAAGGAAAGCAGATGCGGCCAATGTTTATTTTCCTTACAGCAAAAATGCTTGGCAAGGTGAATGACAAGACCTATGACGCAGCAACGCTGGTAGAATTATTACACACCGCTTCACTCGTACATGATGACGTGGTGGATGATGCAAACGAACGTAGAGGCTTCTTCTCAGTAAACGCACTTTGGAAAAACAAAATCGCTGTATTGGTAGGTGATTATATGCTTGCAAAAGTTCTTCTTTTGTCAATTGAAAACAAAAATCCACACTTACTGGAAGTGGTTGCACGCGCAGTTAAAGAAATGTCGGAAGGTGAACTCCTTCAAATTGAAAAAGCACGAAAGCTTGATATCACGGAAGAAATCTATTTTGAAGTTATTCGTCAAAAAACGGCTTCATTGATCTCAACATGTTGTGAAGCTGGAGCACTCAGCGTAGATCGCGATGATCAAGCAGAGAACATGCGCCTTTTTGGTGAATATATTGGTATCGCCTTTCAACTTAAAGATGACATTTTTGATTACGGCGAACCAGGGAATATTGGTAAACCGACTGGTTTGGATATTCGCGAGCGTAAAATGACGCTTCCATTAATCTACGTGATTAACAATGGACCAGAAGAGGTGAAAAAGGAATTGATCAACATTGTGAAAAACCATAACGAGAATCCACAAAAGGTGAAACGAGCTGTGAATCTTGTAATTGAGCATGGTGGAATTGATTATGCTCACAAAAAAATGCTTGAGTACAAAGAGAAAGCACTCGAACTATTAATAGACATCCCAGACTCTGATGCCAAACAAGCCATTATGGGGCTGGTAGAATACACTACAACACGAAAAAAATAATATGCGACACATACTCTATATCAGCCTTTGTTTGGCTTTGATGGCCTGTGAAGAACCAAAAACAGAAACGAACCCTACCGAATCTACCGACACAATTGATAAGGTGGAAGATGTCGTTGTTGATAAAGCAGACCTAATTGTTGTTGAAGGAAACATATTCACTGAATATTATCCTGGAAAGAAAGCGATCAAGTTTCAAGGGGCTCAAGACGATGAAGCAAGACGCCATGGCAGATGGTTATTCTTTTCAGAGGAAGGAGTTGAGCTTTCGATGACAATGTATGAGCATGGAAAAAAGCACGGGCACTCAATTGTGAAATATCCAAATGGTAAATTGCGCTATACGGGTGAGTATGCCAACGACAAGCAAATTGGAATTTGGAAGACCTACGACACAAATGGTAAATTGGGTGAAGAAAAAGACTATGGTGACGCTGAGGAGTAATGGCAATAATTCCTCCACATATTGTTGATGACATCATGCAAGCCTCCCGTATCGAGGAGGTTATTGGCGAATTTGTTCAATTAAAACGTGCAGGGTCTAACCTCAAAGGATTAAGCCCATTTACAGATGAGAAGACTCCATCATTTGTTGTCTCACCTGCCAAACAAATTTTTAAGTGTTTCTCGACAGGAAAAGGTGGAACGGTTGTATCATTCCTCATGGAAAAGGAACATTATTCCTATCCTGAAGCACTTCGCTGGCTTGC
>CAJQJL010000176.1 GCA_905478665.1 uncultured Flavobacteriales bacterium | reverse complement strand
TTCTGAACGTGTCCTAAAATACAGAGCTGAAAATGATCTCCCTATCACTTATGGAATTGGTGTAATTGTTCAAGAGATGGTTTCTCCAGATGTTTCTGGTGTTGCTTTTGGGTTGAATCCTGTTTCAGGAGACACAACAACAAAAGTTATTTCGGCGGTATATGGATTAGGAGAAGGTCTGGTTTCTGGAGAATTGGATGCAGATACGTATCAAGTCACAGAAACCAGTGTTGAAAAGAACATCGTGAAGAAGACGCATCAGATGACACGTACTTCTGGAGGACACGGTGTTGAAACGATTAGTGTAGCTGAAGATCTTCAAGAAATCTCAAGTTTGTCAGAAGAAAAACTGCGTGAAATTGAACGAATTCTCAACACCTTAAATACAGAACTTGGATCACCACAAGACATTGAATTTGCCGTAGCCAATGATACACTGTACCTACTTCAAACAAGACCTATAACAGCGGCAGGAAATCAAGGGAAGGGCGAGTACATTCTTTGGGACAATAGTAATATTATTGAATCATATCCTGGAATTACGACGCCGCTCACCTACTCTTTCATACTCAAAATGTACGAAATGGTTTACCGCCAGTTTGTTGGATTGATGGGCGTGAAAGAGCATGAAATCAATCGACATAGTGAAGTTTTTGCAAATACCCTAGGCTTGGTTCGTGGACGTGTTTATTACAATCTATTGAGTTGGTACAAGATGTTAGCTATGCTCCCGGGTTACTCCATCAATGCGGAATACATGGAAAACATGATGGGCGTTAAAGAGCGTTTTGAATTGGAGAACGACTACCAGATGGGAAAGGGGCTGGCACGACTGAGAATAGTTGGCATGCTCTTCAAAATGATTCGATTACAGCGCCGACTTCCAAAAGAGCGCGATCGTTTTCTTGAACAACTTCAAGCAATAATGCGGACATATCAGGCCCATGATTATTCGAAAATGACACCCGCAGAAATTGTTCAGCACTACCATCATTTTGAAACTGAATTACTCTTAAAATGGAAAGCACCACTGATCAATGACTTCTTTGCCATGATCTGGTTCGGGATGCTTCAGAAGAAAACAGCGAAACTTTGTCCTGATGAACCCAACATCCACAATGACTTGTTGTGTGGAAGTCAAGATATTATTTCTGTTGAGCCAATTCACAGAAGTATGGCAATTGCCCGCTTGATCTTGAGCGATCCAGACAGTGCCAAATTATTTAAAGAACACACGTCAACAGAGATTTGGTCAAAACTAAACAACGGAGCTTATCCAAAGGTAAAAGCCACCATCGATGAATACATTGAACTATTCGGAAATCGTTGTGTCGGAGAATTGAAATTGGAGACGATTTCCTACGGTCAGGACCCAACACTTTTTATCAATGTGATCAAGTCTTACGTTTCGCAAAACATCACACAGCGCAAAGGAGATTCTAATATCGAAAATGAACTCCGATCTAAAGCCGAAGAGCGAATCTATGGGGCACTAAAAGGAAGGCCTTTGAAACGTTGGTGGTTCAAGTATACGGTCAAAAAAGCGAGAGACCTTGTAAGTAACCGAGAGAATCTACGCTATGAACGCACCCGTGGATTTGGAATGGTTCGTACCATGTTCTCTGCACTTGGGGAACGCCTTGACCAATTGGGGAATATAGAAAACCCACGTGATGTATTCTATCTTGAATTGGATGAAATTCTTGCACTAAAAGATTCCGATTTCCAACCTGAATATGCGGAACGAATTGCCGAGCGGAAACTAGAGTTTGAAAAATATTCGCAGCAGGACGATCCTGAAGAACGTTTCTTCACCTACGGCAATAATTTCACAGATGAATTCATTTATTCGAAAGAGAAGATGGAACCCATTGAAGGTGATTTAAAAGGTACAGGATGTTGCCCAGGTCGCGTTCAAGCCAAAGTGCGGGTCGTAAAAGACCCCAATGAAATTGATTCGCTAAACGGAGACATTTTGGTAACGTCAAGCACGGATCCAGGATGGGTAACGCTTTTTCCAACAGCATCTGCAATCATTGTTGAGCGTGGAAGTTTGTTGAGTCACTCAGCTATTGTTTCGCGAGAAATGGGAATTCCCTGCATCGTTAGTGTAACAGGTTTACTGCGAACGTTAAAAACAGGTGACGAAATCATAATGGATGGAAGCACAGGTGAAATTCAACTCGTAAAGTCATGAAAGAGCAGCTTAAAAACGTAAAACACGATTACATCCGTTATGCCAACTGTTGGGAAGATCCTGATGTTTTGTTGGAAGCATTGGATGTTCAGGAGAACGACAAAGTTCTTTCGATAGGTTCAGCTGGAGACAATAGTTTTTCTTTGCTCTCCAAAAACCCGAAGCTTGTTGTAGCGGTAGACATCAATCCTATACAGTTGAATTTAATAGAGTTGAAGAAAGCTGTTTTTAAAACTTTGGATTATAACGAATTTCTTGCATTTCTTGGCTTCACTTCATCCAATGACAGAAAAGGACTTTATGCAAAAGTGCGTGAAGCATTGACAACCGAATTACAAGAATTTTGGGACGGACGAATTGAAGAAATAGAATCTGGAATAATCTACGCAGGAAAGTTTGAACGTTACTTCAAATTGTTTCGAACGCGCATTCTGCCATTGGTGCATACTAAAAAACGCGTAAATCGATTATTCGAAGAAAAAACAGCAGAAGAGCAAGCGATCTTTTTCAATAAAAAATGGAACAATCGTCGCTGGCGTTTACTCTTCAAACTGTTCTTTAGCAAATTTGTGATGGGACGATTTGGACGCGATCCTGCTTTTTTAAAAGAAGTTGAAGGTTCTGTATCTGAATTCATTATCGGCCAAGCTAAAAAACACTTGAGCTCGGAATATGCTCCAAATAATTACTTTCTACATTTCATCATGAAGGGTAATTTTGGCGAACACCTTCCACACTATGCGCACAAAGAAAATTATTTGGCAATTAAAGAGAACATCGATCGACTAGTTGTTTTCAACGGTCTCGCCGAAGAAGCATTCAAAAAATACGACAGTTTTAATAAGTTCAATTTGTCCAACATTTTTGAATACATGAATCCTGAATTGTTTGCATCAGTAACAAAGAACCTCGTCGATAATGGAGAACACGAAGCAAGATATGCATACTGGAACCTTATGGTGCCGCGACATATGCATGAAACCTCCGACTCACTTATTCCACAAGGCTTACTTACACAAGATCTTCGTATTATTGACAAAGGATTCTTTTACATGGGAATTAACATCGACGTGAAAAAATGACACAGAACCTCATAAATACGGGAATTCTGGCAGCTGCCTTTTTAGCACTCTTCGCAACTGCTGAATTGCTCTACCATCGTTTTAAATTTCGTGCTGAGATAACGCGCAAAATTGTTCACGTATTCACTGGTATTTTGACACTCCTATTCCCTCCGATGGTTGAAAATCACTGGTTGGTATTGGCTCTTTGTGCTAGTTTCCTTTTGATTCTTCTAGCAAGTTTCCCATTGAAGATGCTGCCTTCCATCAACGCTGTTAATCGCAAAACAAACGGAAGCATCCTATACCCTATCATCGTTTATAGCTGTTATTTGATCTATCAGTCGTACGACAACCTTGCATTCTATTATATTCCAATTCTAATACTCGCGCTCTGTGATCCCACTGCCGCATTGGTCGGAAAGAACTTTCCAAAAGGAAAATATACCACCTTCGGTCACTCAAAAACACTGAGCGGTTCCTTCGGTTTTTTACTCGCAGCATTGATTCTATCTGTGCTTCTGCTTGTATTTATGGAACAGGTGCCCTTTTCAACAGCACTCATCATTGGAGGATGCATAGCTTGTACAACTGCGTTCGCTGAAGCAATTTCACATAGAGGCTATGATAACTTGACCATTCCAGCAACAGCAGTTGGGGTGCTCCTATTTTTTGAACACTACACGCTATTCAATGTCTGAACTAACGATCATAGCTACACGACCAGGAGCAGAAAACTATGCCCTGTTCAGCGAGTTTCCAAAAAGCATCTATGCCAAGGATAGTCAACGGTTCATCCAAGGTAACGATCCTGTCGTCACTTTCCTTGAAGGATGTTATGTTCTCCTGCAAGATAGCAAACCAGTCGGGCGATTTGCGTTCTATGAGAATCAAAGTTTGACGTATGAAAACAAACGCGTTTGCACCTTAGGTAGTTTTGAATGTGTGAATGATCTTACGATTAGTAGTCAACTCCTAACCCATGCAGTTGAAATAGCGAAAGAAAAGGGCTACCAATTCATCATAGGCCCTATGGAAGGATCAACATGGAACAACTACAGGTTCAGTCACCACAACAAGTTCCCCAACTTTTTCATGGAGCCATTTCACCACGATTATTATGCTTCATTTTTCGAAGACTTTGGCTTTAAATCAATTGCGGACTACATCTCTAATTTGGATAGAGAATTAAAATTTGAAGAAGAAACCATTGCCAAATTTGAGAAAATCTATAAAGATAAAGGGGCGCAATTCAGAAACCTTGATCTTTCTGACTTAGAATGTGAACTCAGAAAAATTGCCCGCTTCAACAACGATGCATTCAGTAAGAATTTTCTATTTACCCCCATTTCCGAAGATGATTTTGTCAAAAAATACACTCAATATAAAGACTATTTCAATCCCGATCTAATTTGGATCGTTGAAGATGAAAATTCCGAGATTCAGGCGCTATCGTTCTCTATCAAAGACTATTTGAACCAGCAAGAAGAATCGTTAATTATCAAGTCATTGGCCAGACGGAGTAATTCTCCCTACCGAGGAATTGGTGCCTATTTAATTCACAAGACCTATCAACTTGCCAAGGAACAAGGTTATAAAAGCATCGTTCATGCATTGATGTTAAAAGACAATGCATCGGTTAACATATCGGAGAAATACGACGGAGGCGACTACAAATCCTATTCACTTTACGGTTACGAACTATGAATATTTCATCCCTATTTCTTGACGCCGCTGACCAATATCCTAAGAATATTGCCATTATCGACAAATACACGTCAATCGATTACACATCGCTGAAGGGAGACGTTCAACGTACAGCAGCTTATTTCAAAAAGAAGGGAATCGGAAAAGGAGATCGCGTACTTGTCTTCGTTCCTATGAGTGTTGATTTGTATCGTATTGTTTTAGCACTCTTTCATTGTGGCGCCACAGCTGTCTTTCTCGACGAATGGGTAAGCAAAAAACGCATGGAGATGTGTTGCGAAATTGCAGATTGCAAAGGATTCATTGGCATTTTTAAGGCGCGCGTATTTGCCTTATTCTCGAAAGAACTTCGGAAAATTCCTGTGAAACTGAAAGTCAAGGGGATGTTGAATGAGCCCGTTGAATTAGAAAACATGCACGTGGACGACACGGCACTGATTACGTTCACAACAGGGAGTACAGGACGTCCAAAAGCTGCCGACCGAACACATGGCTTTTTAAGCGAACAATTCGATGCGCTTCTCGATGAGATCCAACCAAAAGTTGAAGACGTTGACATGCCGGTACTTCCCATTGTACTTTTTATGAACCTTGGTGTTGGCTGTACTTCAGTCATCGCCGATTTCAAAATGTCTAAGCCACACAAGATGAATGTGGGAGAGATTGTTTCACAAATGACACGGAACAAAGTCAATCGCATCACCTCTTCTCCATTTTTTATTACCAAACTTTCCGAACATGCATCAAAATACACTGAAGCCTTCGGTCGAATTGAGAAAATTTTCACGGGTGGTGCACCTGTCTTTCCAAAGCAAGCTAAGTTATACAAGCAAGCATTTTCTAGAACAGAAGTGAATGTTGTATACGGTTCAACAGAAGCAGAACCCATAAGCTCCATCCGTGCAGCAAATTTAATCGAGCGAAAAGGTGAGCTATCCAAAGGACTCCCTGTTGGGAAAGTGTACCACAAAGCTGAGGTTCGTATTATTGAAATCAAAGATGAGCCAATTCCGACGGCCTCACAGGAAGGCTTCGATTCACTCTCCGTAGAGCCTGAACACATTGGTGAAATTGTTGTCGCTGGGTCACATGTCTTGAAAAGATACTTCAACAATGAAGAAGCATTCGCTGCAAATAAGATCATCGTTGGTGATACAATTTGGCATCGAACAGGTGATAGTGGTCACATGATAGATGGCGAGCTCTACCTCACTGGAAGATGCAAACAACTTATTGAGGTAAATGGGATGATGCTCTCTCCTTTTATCATTGAGAATCAACTGCAGGAAATTGAAGGTGTGGAAATGGGCACCTTAGTGAAATTGAATGGTCAACTTATTCTGGTAGCCGAAACCAATATGTCCACAGAGGCAATTACACATCATATTAACGGGATTGAATTCGACAGAATAATAATTACAGATATTCCAAGAGACCCACGGCACAATTCTAAAATTGATTATCCCAAGCTGGAAGACATCATTCCTTTGCTGCTGTAACAGAAACGTTTACTCTCCATTTAACATACCATTTCTTGAACTCCTTCCATGCTTTCATAGTATGCGCTTTCAATGCTATAAAAACATTTCGCTGATAATCAACAGCATCTTGAGGAGCTAAATTGAATGTTCGTTTCGCGTTCCCATGCCTACCAGGAATTACTGTCCATTCCTTGTTCAGATAGATCAATGTGTGGGAAACCGTATCCTGCGTATCTGGACTGATCAGATTTACATGTATATGATTTTCGATACCCGCCATTTTTCGCATCAAAGGTTTTGTCATCGTAGGATTGGTTAACGATGCTTCAGTCAATGGTGTAAACAAAACGGCCATTATTCTGAAAGATTCTCCTTCGTCAATCTCTCCATCTGCGCTGTGGTGGATTAGATTTTTCACATTCTCCATTTTCAAACGCACGAGGTAATCAACTTCGTTTTCCACAATTCCCTTGCTCAATGTAAAATGATCTCCGTGATGTCCTACCGTGAAACGCTCGTCTGTCTCCTCAATAACGAAGGCCATTTTCTCAAATATTCCTGAGAAATATTGCGCAAGTTCCTGTTTGTTTAAAAGGGATTCCCACAACGTCGCTGCCTCCTCTTTCTGAGCCATGCTTGCCCCAACTGTTCCAACTAAAAATAAACTACATAAAATGAAAGTCCTCATACTCCTGATTTTAGACCTCAATTTAATCACCACTAGTCTGATTTACTATGACTTTCATCATATATAAAAGAGAGGGTCTAAAAAGTAAAAAGAAGTCCTTGAGAATCGAAAATTTGAAACCACTCCTGTGGGAGGGTACAGTTGAAATTGACAAAAAAAAGAGGGTGTTCTGACTTTTCAAACACCCTCTTTTTTTATCTTTTGAATAATTTATTTCGCCATTTCAACGAATTCATCATAAGAAATTGCTTTCTCATTTAGTTTCACTGTTTCCTTAAAGAAAGTTGTCAGTTTTTGCTCAGCAAGCATGTCGTAGATACGACTTCCTTCCTCTTTGTTCTGCAAAACCTGCATCGCCGACTTCGTTAATTCTTCATCCTCAGGAGCAGGCATCCCATACTGTGCATAATTGTTCACCAACAATCCTTTCGTATAGGCCATTACTTCCTCATTCTCCAATTTGATTTCATTGTCCTTAAAGATCTTTCCTTGTATCAATTGCCATTTCAAGCCTTTTGCATATCCATCGTACTCAGCTTCAATTTGCTCATCCGTGATTTCCTTTTCGTTCGACATTTTAATCCAACGCTTCAAGAAATCGTCTGGCAATTCAACCTTCGTCTTCTCCAATACATCTTCGTATACCGCACGCGTTAAAAGCTTATCAGAATCATTCACAAACATTCCAGCCAAATCAGACTCGATACGTGCACGTAATTCTTTTTCATCCTTCACAGCACCCTCTCCGAAAAGCTTTGCATAAAGCTCTTCATTCATGTCAGCCAATTCCATCCCTTTGATTTCAGTAATTGTAACCTGAAACTTATCAGACAAACCTTCTAACTCATTCTCTTTCACACCCAACATTGCTGCTGCATCTTTTGCACCTTTTGAAACGGTCATAGGATCAACAATAACTTTGTCCCCAACCTTCTTACCAATCAATGATTTCTTGACCTTCTTATCTTCTACAAATTCCATAGAGATCGTTGAAGAATGCAAAATTCCACCTTCCTTAATGCTCTCGTCATCATTCAACTCAACAAACTGAGCAAGAATCATAACTGAATCATCCACCTCATCAGCAGAAACCAACTTACCATAGCGACGACGCAAATCATTGATTTGATTGTCAACTAACTTCTTGTCAATTTTCACTTTATGGTAGTCGTACTTATTCTTTCCAGAAAGTGCCACCTCAAATTCTGGCGCTAACCCAATCTCGTAAGTAAATTCGAAATCACCTGGTTTATCAAAATCCCCCTTGAAATCACCTTTCCCACTTGGTATAGGGTTTCCAAGAATGTCGATCTTGTTTTCAGCGATAAACTTCTGCAATGATTCGTTTACAACTTTATTCAATTCCTCAGATAAAACTGCTTTACCGTATTGCTTTTGAACCAATCCAAAAGGAACATGTCCAGGACGAAACCCAGGAATTTTCGCAGTCTTGCGGTATTGGTTAAGTGTTTCTTTCACTTTCCCTTCGTAATCAGCTGGTGCAACCTCTACTCTGATAATTGCATTTAAAGCATCTACGTCTTCGCGCGTTACATTCATCTTCTTTATTTTATACTCGTTACAAACAAAAAATGGTCTCGGCTGAGCCGAGACCATCCTCTTACTAATTATGTGCGGGCGGAGAGACTCGAACTCTCACACCTCGCGGCACTAGATCCTAAGTCTAGCGTGTCTACCAATTCCACCACGCCCGCATTAATTCAATCTTAACAGGTTTCGTTCAACCCTTTTCCATCTTCATTTAAAAATGGTCTGCAAAGATATTGATTTATTTTAGATTTTAAAGAACGTTCCAACTTTTTTTAGTTCAACTTTTTCATCGTTGATATTTCCTCCAAATTGTGGATAAATCGTTGTCATGAATCTACCCAAGCGTTAGATTTCCAATTAAATTTGTAGCCTTTATATACGAAGTACATGTTAACCATTGATCCAAAAGAAATTCCTGTCCCAAAGCTTCATCATTACTTGCTTGGTTCAGTAGGTCCCAGACCTATCGCTTTTGCCTCCACTGTTGATGCAGAGGGCAACGACAATCTGGCGCCATTTAGTTTCTTCAACGTGTTCAGTGCCAATCCTCCAATTATGATTTTTTCTCCTGCACGTAGCGGAAGAACAAATACAACGAAGGATACTTACAATAATGTAAAGATTGTACCTGAAGTGGTTATCAACATTGTGAACTATTCCATTGTTCATCAGATGAGCTTGGCAAGTTCGCCTTTTGCATCGGACATTAGTGAATTTGAAAAGGCGGGTTTCACTCCCTTGGCATCTGAAACAATCCGTCCAAAGCGTGTTGCTGAGTCACCAGTTCAATTTGAGTGCAAAGTCATTGAAATAAAAGAGCTTGGCCATCAAGGAGGTGCAGGAAATCTTATCTTTTGTGAGGTGCTCAAAATTCATATCAACGAGGATGTGTTAGATGAAAACCAAATGATTGATCAACATAAAATTGATTTGGTATCAAGAATGGGAGGAAATTGGTACTGTCGTGCTGATGAAAACTCAATGTTCGAAATCACCAAGCCAATTACAACAATTGGGATAGGATTTGACAACTTACCATCCGACATTTTGAACAGTAAAATACTTACTGGAAACGATTTAGGACAACTCGCAGGGATTGAGAACCTCCCGAACGAAACGGATGTTAACGAATTCAAACTGCTGGAATTGAGTGATTTATTCGTATCTTTAGAAGACAATGCCATTCAATTAGAAGAAGAATTACATAAAAAAGCAAAATCGCTTTTAAGCGAAAACAAACTGGAAGAAGCATGGATGACATTGCTCGCTTTCAATAACGGTTAGAATTAAAACAACAAATAAACGACAACACAATTATGTTCAAATTAACAGGATCAGTAAAAATCATCAAGGACACTGTTCAGGTGACAGAGAAATTTGCGAAGAGAGAATTTGTAATTACAGATGCATCTAGTATGTATCCTCAAGATATTATGTTCCAAGCGGTACAGGACAAATGTTCTATGCTTGACGGATTCAATGAGCAAGATCAAGTAGAAGTTTCATTCAACTTGCGTGGACGTGAATGGACAAGTCCACAAGGAGAGGTGAAATATTTCAATACACTTGATGCATGGAGAATTGAAAAAGTAGGACAAGGAATGCCACAAGGTGGTCCTTCGGATATGAACCTTGGTTCAGAACCAGCTCCGGCAGCTCACAGCAAGCACAGAAAGTGCAGAAGACGACGATTTACCATTCTAAGTCAGAAAAAGACTAAAAAATACCCAAAGGCCCTTTGTTTTAGAGGGTCTTTTTTTGTTTCCCTATTTTCCGCGTTCAATTTCTTTGAGGTCTACTTCACTCAACATACGCTACGTTTAAATCAATTGCCCTTTTTCAGGAGATGTATATTCTCCTCGATAATTGTCAAAATCGACTGATTATCAATGGGATTTATTCTGTCCTTAGCATTAACCAAAGTGGTCAATACAACAATTTAACACCTACTTACTCACCACTATTGTCAGGTATTTTGTTGTAATCAATGTTAATTCATAAGCACAAACCATTATGAAAAAGAAACTCGTAGCAATACTATTCGGAGCAGCAACTTTGTTGTGGTCGAACACCGCTTTTTCTTACAAGAGTGAAAAAGACAAACCTAATTCAGGTCAAGCAAACATGACAATGAAAGGAGCAACCTGCGCACCAGCAACCGCTAAATTAACAATGGCATTCAACGATGTCAGTTGTTTAATTGAGCAAGGAGGAAGTATGTGGGCTAATCGGGCAACTTCAACAGCAGCGTATGAAGTACCCATTGGAAGTGGACTGAAAATCATTTACGCTGGAGCATTGTGGATGGGCGGAACGGATGCGAACGGCCAATTGAAATTAGCTGGACTTACATTCCGTACAGGAAATGATTTCTGGCCTGGACCGTTAACTGTTGATATTGGTTCAGGAAACTATGACCCAGGAAGTCCTATAGGTGACGAAGCCATTCGTGACCACGGACAAGCTACAATAGATGACGACCAATGTTTAGCTTATGATCGTTTTTATACGATTCGAAAAGCAGAAGTAATTCAATACACTTCATGGTGGGAAGCATGCAATGGTATAAATGCAGATCCGATACTTTGCAATGAAGCGACAAAACCAGACAATGACGTGCTCAATCGAATTTATGCTTGGCCTGCCCATGGTGACCCAGGACGAGGACAAGATCGCTGGTTGGCACCGTTTTACGACAATCCAAATAACGCAACAGGTGGAGGAAATGGATTTTACGACCCAATTAATGATGGAGATTATCCATGGTACGATGATATCCTTGGAAAAAATGACATAGCCTGCGGTATTGACCGAAGAGTTTCATTGTATGGAGATGAAACGCACTGGTGGGTATTTAACGACAAAGGAAATATTCATGGTGAATCAGGCGGCGACCCGATTGGTATGGAAGTTCGTGCGCAAGCTTTTTCCTTCGCTACCAATGACGAAGTGAACAGAATGACTTTTTACAATTATGAACTCATCAACCGCGGAACACAAAAACTAGACAATACATACTTTGCACAATACATTGATGCAGATATTGGAGGATCGGATGATGATTTCACGGGGTGCGATGTTTCCAGAGGTCTTGGTTACATGTACAATGGTGACAACTTTGACGGTGGAGCAAATGGGGCATTGGGCTATGGAGAAAACCCTCCAGCTGTAGGGTGTGACTTCTTTGAAGGTCCATACATGGATGCAGATGGAAAAGACAACATTGGACCAGTTAAGGATAAAGAAACAGTTCTTTGGACAATTCCTACCGTTGAAGAAGCGCTTGCTGATAGCGGAATTGTTTACCCAGGTATTGGCGTTGGCTATTCAGATACAATCATTGATAACGAACGTTACGGGATGCGCTTGTTCACGTACTATACCAACAATGCACCTGACGCCGTAAGTGATCCAGACAATTCTACTGAGTTCTACAACTATATGAGCGGCTTATGGGCTGATGGTCAGCAAATGGTATTTGGAGGAACGGGATACCCAGCTTCATCGCCTACCACTACCCCAACAAATTACATGTTCCCTGGAGATTCTGACCCATTGCATTGGGCAACAGGTGGACAAGACATGGGTTTTGATTGGAGTGAAACTGAAACTGATGGAAATGGTGGAACAAATGCTTTTGCGGATAGGCGCTTTGTGCAATCCGCTGGACCGTTCACGCTAACACCTGGTGCTGTAAATAACATTACCGTGGGAATCGTATATGGAAGAGCTTCAGATGGAGATGCGTTCAGTTCAGTAGTTGCAATGAAACAAGCTGACACAAAAGCACAAGCTCTCTTTGATGCATGCTTCCGCATATTGGAGCCACCGAACGCTCCGAAACTAACGATCCAAGAATTAGAAAACGAGTTGGTATTGGTATTGACAAACCCATTGGGATCAATGAATTACAACGAAGAATATCACGTGGAGGACGAGATCAATATTGACGAATCAATTACAGACCGATTTTATACTTTCGAAGGTTATCAGATTTATCAATTAGCCAACGAAGAAGTTTCAGTCTCTGATATTGGAAATAACTCATTGGCTCGTCGTGTTGCACAGTGCGATATTAAAAATGATATTATTGATATTGTCAATTTCGAATTTGACGAGGCGTTGGGCTTTTCTATTCCAACACCTAAAGTTGACGGCAACAATTCGGGAATTCAACATTCATTTCTGATGACAGAAGACGCCTTCGCTCAAGGAGATAAAGCACTTGTGAATCATAAAACCTATCACTATGTCGCAATCGCTTATGCGCACAATGAATACAAGAAATATGATCCGAACGATCCGCTGGCATTGGATGGGCAAAAAACACCGTACATTTCATCGCGACTTGGATCTGATGGTGGAGCAATAAAATCGGTTCCAGGAACTCCGCACAATCCTTCGCCTGAAGCAGACGGAACAATTCAGAGCATTGCTTATGGTTCTGGTCCGCTTATCAGACGTTTGGACGGATTCGGTAACGGCGGTCGCGCTATTGACTTAACACAAAGTTCAAGAGACAAAATTGTGGCAAACGGTTATCTGGACAATCCAATATACGATTACGGAAGAGGTCCTGTCAACATTAAAGTTGTTGATCCACTGAATGTAGTTGATGGATATTTTGAGTGCATCTTCGAGGACTACGATCCTTCGATTACAAATGCCGCAGATGTCGCTATGTGGACAATTAACAGATACGATAAAGAAAATGGAACTATACTCGATTACATCACATCGGATAGAACGATAGAAGTGGACAATGAACAAATCATTCCACAATGGGGTGTCTCCGTTCAAATTAAGCAGCAATCGTATTATTTACCTGAAGGAGCTACAGGAGGTTCTGAGTGGAGAACCACAGATCTATTGGAATCATCGATCACTTTTGAGGACAGTTCTGAAAGATGGTTGTCTGGAATAGCTGACATTGATGGCTACTATCCAACAAACTGGATTAGATCGGGTGAATACGATCCAACACATGGGACTCCAAATGATTTGTCTGATGACGATTGTTCACCATCAGGTCCTGGATACATTGATTACTTAGATCCTTGCATGTATCCTGATGAATTGACCGTAGATCTGAATAAGAACTGGTCTAATATTCTCGGTGGAACGATTGCACCTCATAGATTGGCAGGTTTCCAAGCTAGCTACTCCCCAATGGCGTACTATAATTACCCCAATCCAACTGCTGCACGAAGAAATGCATCCATCAGTTTCCTACCAAGTGTTGACATTGTGTTTACATCTGATCAATCGAAATGGACGCGTTGTCCAGTTATTGAAATGGGACGTGAGCCTTTGTTTAACATTGGCAATGCTCAACACGGAGAGATGCGGAAAAGTCCTAGTAAAATGCTCGTTGGAGGTCAGCTTGTTGATGATCCAAACTCTACAGGAATGGGCTGGTTCCCAGGCTATGCAATTGATATTGAATCAGGAGCTCGTTTATACATGGCTTTCGGAGAAAATTCATTCTTAGTGTCCGACAATGGTGCTGATATGATTTGGAACCCAACAGAACGCGATGTAGATGACAATGGTCGTCCAATCATGGGGGGAATGCATCCGATATATGTTTTCAGCTATGGAAACAACTCGAAGAACAATTATCAACAAGCCTATGATTATCCTGCATATATACCATCAGAAGGTGAAGATTTGTCTACTAACGTATTGTATAACGATATGCTAGAAATTCAGGCAGATAACGCATCAACGAAGCGAAATGTATATGGAAGCATTAGCTGGGTGGCTTATCCTTTATTGACACCGACACAACGTTTGTTATCGACAACGGCAACAGTAAGCTTGCGGGTAAATAAGGAGTACAAAGACTTCTCAAATAGCTCAAATCCAACTGGTGGACCAAATGCAGGTAGGCCGATGTACTCTTGGGATATGAGTGATATCCGTACAGAAACTGGAAGTTCTGATGAATTGACAAGTGCATTGGACATCATAAACATAGTGCCGAATCCTTACTACGGTTACTCGGAGTACGAAAACAACAGATTAGATACACGGGTGAAAATCACAAATCTGCCCGAACGATGTACCGTGAAGATTTACACTGTGAATGGTAAGCTGGTAAAAACGTTCAAAAAGGACAGTCCGATAACATCTTTGGATTGGGACTTGAACAACCACAAAGGAGTCCCCGTTGCAGGAGGCATCTACCTGATTCATGTGGAAGTGCCTGGAATTGGAGAACGTGTCCTCAAGTTCTTTGGTGGAATGCGTCAAATAGATTTACAAGGAACATAATGGTTAAGATCATGGGAGTTGGCACTTCGTTTTCCCTTCTAGAGTAGCCAGCTCTCTTAAAAATTCCCTCATTGATTGGTTCAATTGATGGGGGAATTTTATTTTTCTTTCACGTATATTTCGCGCCCCTTCCATTTTGGTTTATAGGTGAATACCAATGCTAGAATCAACAGCGTGTAGAGAGGGAAAAGGAGTTCATAAATTGGAATATATATCCAAGAAGAGAGTCGTTTGATCCGTGCAAAATAAGGATAGAACAGTGCCAAATCCGTTACTGATTTCAATCCAAACAAAATCCCAAGCAGTTTCCAATCGCCTAAAATCAACATCCAAATAATTAGTCCAAAAAAGACAATTGTTAGAATAGCTTGAAGAATAGCCAAGGTTGTACTCAAATTATCTTTGATGTCTCCTGTCTTTCCAATCCACCGAAGTCGTTGGTCAATAAACTCGCGAAATGATTGAGGTGTTTCTGTGGTGATGGCACATTTAGGATCTGTTAACAAACGAACGTCTTTTTTATGCACTCTGAAATCACGAAGCAGGTATGTGTCGTCCCCACTTGCTGCATGAATATGCGATTCAATATCGTCAACTTCCGCGAAAGCACTTCGCTTATAAAGCAAATTCGCACCGCTTGCCATAATGGGACGCGCCAAACCAGCCAGACCCGCATTCGCGGCCGTTACAAGAATCAAATCAATTTCGTAAAAATGTTCAACCCACTTTTTTGGCTTCATAATGACAGGCAAAACGTACATATCTCCGTCACCTAATTCTGAAATCGCAGCGAAGTAATTTGCATCAACAACGACATCGGCATCCATTGTCAGAATATATTTCGATTGCGTATGTTCTGTTGCATAGCGCAACGCACGTTTCTTTCCCGTTATCGATTCAGGCAAACTCATCACTTCATGGTCTATTTCTTTCAAGGACTGATTGATTAAATCAACCGTATTGTCTGTGGAGTGATCGTCAATGAAAATAAAGGAACTCGGTAAAATTTTTAGCTGCTGAATGTTGTCTAGAAGATCTTGAATTCGGTGTTCCTCGTTTCTGAAAGGAATCAACACAATTAGTTCTTTCGGATCTATATTCTCATCACCTTTTATGTACACACGTTCTTTTTGACGTTGGAGTGCAAACCCGACCGTGATTACCGTCCCTAAAAGAAGAGTGTAGACGACAACGTATAGAATCAAACTACTCAGCATTTGTGATACGGTTTTTACAAATTACAAAACCAACAAGCGCTGGAGAAAGTGAGTTAATCGTCCAAATAATGAGCGATGCAAAAAGAATAGCGAATTCGTTCATTCCAATCCCTGAGAGCACAAATATTGCGATGGACTCTCGTACACCAATTTTTCCGAGAAACAACGACGGAATCAACATTGTCAAGAGGTACACCTGCCAAATAGCCATTATCGACGTCAAACTCATAGGTTCCCCAAAGGCATCGAGTACCAGCGAAAATTGCAGTGTAAATACAAGAAATCGAGCTAAACTTAGCCCCAAGATTTTGGTTCTGTAGGAACGGTGCGCCCGCAAAGTGTCCCGAAATGCAACGAAGTATCCTTTCTTTCGAATACGAAATAAAAAATTGTCAATAAAAAAATACGATAAGTAGGCTACAATCACCCCAATTCCCAACCAAATCAAAAATGATCTGGAACCTTCAATTACGATCAAATCTCCCATGATCAGGATGGCTACCCAGCCAAACGTAAGGCTTGCCAAAAACTGGGCATAATTAGACAATAAGGTGAATAGAATTATCGGCGTTCTTTTTTCGCGTTCGAAATAGTAAAATCGACCGATGAAATTGCCCACCATATTAGGAGTCAGCATTCCTGTTACAACACCAGCAAAAAAGGACTGCGTAGCAACTTTAAACTCTGTTCTTGGTGCGACCACGTTTAAGGTTACTTTCCACTTCAAATATGCGAGCCAAATATTCGTAAAAACAAGCACCCCAGCCATTATCAATGAGAATGGGTGCGCCAACTTGAATTCCTTCCATGCTTTCGCGTCGAAGTTATTAATCTGCCAATAGACGATTGCCAGTACTCCAACAAAAAGAATCAGCTTGACGAAATTGAATATTTTCCTCTGATTTTGTTTAGTTTTAAGCAAAGAAATTCTTTTAATGCTTGAAGATAAAATAATTCTCGGAATTGACCCTGGCACAACAGTTACGGGCTACGGAATGATTCATCTCAAAGGCAAGAAGATGGTGCTCCTAAATTTTGGAATTATTCAGTTGAATAAAATCCCAAATCACCCCGATAAATTAAAGCGTATTTATGATCGCGTGGAAGGTCTCATTCGCGAATACAAACCGGATGAAATGGCAATTGAGGCTCCTTTCTTCGGGAAGAATGTGCAGTCTATGCTGAAACTCGGAAGAGCCCAGGGAGTGGCGATTGCAGCGGCATTACATCACAACCTTCCGTTTGAAGAATATACTCCGCGTAGAATTAAACAAGCTGTAACAGGATCTGGAAGCGCATCGAAGGAACAAGTTGCGGCAATGCTTCAAAAGATTTTGAAGTTCGAAGAAACACCTAAATATTTAGATGCCACAGACGGACTAGCGGTTGCAGTTTGCCATCATTATTCGAAAGGAGTCGGCGAACACAATAAGTCAAAATCGTCTAATTGGGGAGCGTTTGTAAAGAACAATCCAGAAAGAAGTAAGAAATAGGAAAATGAAAAATTTGACAAAGAATAAATCAATGTACCTGCCAATAATCTGCTTTCTCATGTTCTCAACACCGATAATGGCACAAATAGAACAGTGGAATCCACAACAGCACAAAGTTACTAAAGTCCACGAGGAACCTGTTCCAATTCAAATGACACCAAAACCAGATAGTACAACTTCAGAATTAGGAGAGCACCCCACATTATCGGAATTATGTCACAGATACAATTCTGACAAATGCAGTAACCAACATAATTTCATTGAATATTACGAACGCTTGTTTGCTTCACAACGCGATTCGATTAAGCGATTTTTTGAAATTGGAATTCTCAACGGTGCTTCCCATATGATCTGGCGTGATTACTTTAACGACGACGCAAAAATATTTGGAATCGACTTAAGAGATTATTCATATCAGCAAGACAAGGGAAACATTTTTACCTTCGTTGCAGACCAAGCCAATCGAGGAGATTTACAGAAATTTATTGATGCCTACGGTGG
>CAJQJL010000175.1 GCA_905478665.1 uncultured Flavobacteriales bacterium | reverse complement strand
CTGCTGCAATTTTGATGGAGTTCGAACCTGCATTTCCGAAATTAATGACGTAATAAAACGGATCGATTGGCAAGGTGCATGCAACTCCCGCATTTGTGTTTTCATCAAAGACCTGTTTTACACTTGCATTGGAACAAATGGGAGCCGCCAATTCACATGATCGATTGTCAGCAACAATTGTTATCTGTGCAATTCCTCCAAATGTTGTCAGAAGAACTAGGGTTAATGTTAGTATTCTCATGTCCTCTCTTATTGATTAATTATGTAAACTTCCGTGCAACCATTTGCGTCAGTAATCGTGATCGTCACGTAGATGGCTTCCTGGCTCGGGTTTGTAATTGTAAGTACCCCATTGATAATTGTTATTACAGGTGTTCCGCTACTTATTTGAGAATCGAACTGATACGGTGCGGTACCTTCTGTAGGGTTGAACGTTGCGTTGACTATGTGTGGATTAGAGCATCCTTTTGGGCAATTTGTTGTTGCAATCGTTCGGATCACCTTCATACACCCTTCTGGCTCACAGTCAATATTAAGTATCGTGCTGAATACAACTGGTGATGCTGGTGTTACACGAATACTTCTCCTTCCAGTATGTGATTCCGTATCGTCTATGTTTCCTCCCACTCCAAGTCTGAAATGATTGTCTGAACAATTGTCATAGCTATAATCCTCAAATCCATCATACCCAAGTTGACGATAGCGTGTATTTTGTGCCATCGCGATCGCAAAGGTTTGATTGTATCCGTATTGAGATGAGGAGTAACGATCCAAAACATCTATCGTTTCAAGCGCTTGACCAAACGGACTGAACTCTACGACTGAAGATGTTGATGTCCAATTCGTTTTATCAATGCTCCAAAGTCCTCCTGTTAATTTATAGAATGGAGTATAAGAGGTGAAAATACCATCATCTCGGATATCTGAATTATTATTTGCGAAAGCTTGAGTTCTTCCCGCTAAATGCACATAAGATGCCTTTGGCCTCCATGTCCCTTTCAATCCCAATACATATGGGTTCGATGTGAATAGATCATTGTTTTCATCGAGGAAGCATTCGCAGAATGTTCGCCATTCGTCTTCATATTCCACTGTACCTGCCTGCAACACCTTTTCAAAGACATTGCTTGTTAATCCAATAAGTGGATTCGTGCGAAGGGCAACTGACCCAACTGAAGTACTTTGCAGGTTTCGACGCCCTGATCTAAGAATTTTCAATCCAGTAACTGCTCCATTTAAAGGAGTACCATCTTTGAGTAGAACCTCTATAGCCGAATTGTTCTTACTTGTAACCCAACCTAACGTGGGAGTTCCTGCTAAATAAAAGCCGACCTCATCTCCCACAGAAAATGGTGAAGTGAATGATCCCGCGGCAATTCCAGCACTGAAAGTAGCACTACCCACACGGTAGCCAATGTTCCTATACGCCTGCCCCATGCCATCATAATACCAATGAGCGGGGTAAGTGAAATTGTATATTTTGTCGTTGAAGTCAGTCGTTGTTTGCGTGAGCAAAACATTGCCTGTTTCAGCATCATATGCAAGATTGTTTGTCTCAATGACAGAACCGAGATCTGTTGCACGCGTACTAGACATTATTCCAAAGCGTTCAATGATTTTGGTAAAGGTCGCGCTCTTAAATGCAGTACGTTCAAAGGATCCTGAACCGAGAACCATGGGTACGAGTATAAATGGAATCGTATAATTAAGGTTTACGTTCACCGATCCTCCAACCATATTACTGGTTGCTTTTCTGAAATCTGCAACACCTTCATATACACGACCAATGGTATTATTGGACACTGTTCCATCCTTGTTAATGGTTGTCACAGTATTCACCAAATGTCTAGCTGCAATTCCGTCAACTACAATTGATTCTGATTGATAGAAATACTCAACTTTCGATATTGGTTCTGATTGACCTTCGGCATAAACAGTTTCCGCCTTTGGCTTTCCGTGCATATCATTGTTCTCAATAACAAATCCTTGACTTGCCGACATTTCATCAATTGACATACTGAAGAAAATGGCAAATATTGGAAGCTTGAATCGTTCAATTTGAGGAGATGTACGTCGCGTAATCGTTGGAAAATCTTTTGCTGTATAAAATTCTTTGACTGTCTTTCCTGTTGCTGTACGGGTAACATTTGTTCTATTAAGCTCTTCAATTGTCACTTTAGAATAGCCTACTCTTGGTCCTGGGAAAAACTGCTCTCCGAATGGTGTCTCTTGATAATTTCGTGCATCCGGAGCAAGCGTGTACGACGTATTATTCGCTATAGGTTGGCGCCACACGTTCTCATCTCCACCAATCTGCGGCTCATATGCTGCAACACCGCTCGATGTTCCATTATCTAAATTATAGTTATACTCCTGTCCATAGAAAAATTCATCTGGAGCACCACTCAAAGCATCCCAAGCATCGTACATTCTGATTTCCTTTACACGGTGACCGCCTCCTAACTTATTACCATATGGATTATTCAAACGCACCCAGCTATGGTTCAGTACAAGGTCCTGTCCAATTCCATCGTTCCAAAGTGCTTTATTAGCGCCAGTAAACAATTCTTCAAAAGAAGTAAAGGCACCAGCCAAAGCTGTTAAAATGTCTAACAAACTCAAACCATCATCAATATTCCCTTGGTTAGATGGCGGCATGTACCTCGATAAGTGTAGTCGCGCAAACTGAACAGCGGCTACGGACATTGGATTGTAATCAGAGCCTCCATTGTCATTAAGCTTTTCACCTATATACGGCAAACAGCCAACAATTTGACCATTCAAACTCGTGATATAAGGTGCTGGTGCGCTTCCAATATCTCCGTACCCAGGAACGAAATCGTAACGCCCATCCAAATCCATCAACGCTCTGAAATAAGCTTTATCTAGTCCAGCAACATAATCATTGATATTGTAATCTGCTATGGTTGGTGTTCCAACAAAATTAGGAATGGGAGGAAGCTCAAAATAAATCCGTGAGTTTTTTAAAGAACTTGTGCTAACAGCCGCCTGACCATTCGTTGCAACATTTATACTCGGGTATGTCGCATCAACGGCATCGGAAGCATTTAGGGCTTGAACACCTACAATTTTGAACATCTGTCCTGCACGCTTGTGCTGAACATGGCTGTATTCATCCGCTTCGTAATCCACTTCTATTCGACCTCCTGAAGGAAGATTAATAGTACTTAAGTTCCATGCACTCACCCATGTGTCAACTTGTGCTTTGTTGTAACCAACATATGGATAATCGCTTGGGCGTAAAGGCTCTATATTTATCGCACCACAACCCGCCGTGTTTGCCTTATAACAGCCCCAACGATCCACGTTTTTCATGTCGTACTGCGGATTGAAAGCTGAATAATCGAAGGTGTACGGAGTATATTTCCCTTTATTCGACCCTTGGTAGGTGAAGTAAACTTTCTTCAAGGTTAGTTTACCTCCAGCCGTTCCACCATCCTGGTTCTGATCGTATCCAGGGCAAAGCGTATAATCGTATTCAAAATGTACAACTTTCAACGGAACGGAACCAGAAGGATTAGCTTCGTACTCTGGCAGAGAATACAATTCGATCTTATCCAGTTTCTGCATCGCGTTACCTGATGTATTTACACCTCCATTCTCTCCTAACACCTCATATCCATCACTTCTATTCGAGGTAAAGAAAATGGCAATGTGATTCTTCGTTTTAATCGTATCTAGATACCATAGTTCTTTCTCACCATAGATGTAATGTGCCTTGTCATCACTGTTATCACCGTTCAGTCCTTCATCAAAGAAGGCTTCATTGGAATTTACGGGGTTCCTCCATTTGTAATTATTGATTGGCTGATAGCTGAAGGTCATATACCCACCCAAATCTCCTTTACTTGGTCCTTTGATATCATCTGCATCTATGTAATCTGCATTGAGAACAGACGTCAATAGGTAAGAGTGCGCAAAACCTGGAAGTTCAACTGAATTAAAATGATTGTCTTGTCCACGTGAGTTGTTGACAGATGCGTCTGTACTTGAATAAGCTACCCTGCCTTCTCCACAAATTTCACTATTCCCTGGGCCTCCTGTTGAGGCACCAATGGCGAATGATGCATTGATTTGCTTTTTGTTGTATGCAGCAATACCATATACGTAGCGCGCACCTTCTATATTTAACGTAGTGAATTGGCCTATATGGTGATCAGGCGCATTGGTATTCGCATAAGCTGTTGCAGGGAGTGGTTGAATACCTAGCCCTTGTTTTACTTCTCCATTGGTCAATGTGTAGACTACTTGATTCCGTTTTTCTTCTCCCGATTTTACATGCGAACTGTAAGCCGAAATAGGTGTGTTTGCATTATTCTCTAGAACATTTTGCGCAGAAGCAATAGAATTGTTATTAAAACGAACCGCTTGATCTCCTCCAATATTTGCAAAATGCGATGGGTCTGAATCTACGGACATCTCATTCGCTTCTCTGAAATAAAGTTTCGAGCTTGAAAACCGAGCACCTTGTGTAGCTCCATTCTGTGCCTGATTCCATGGTCCTGATTTAGACTCCAAATATGTTCCCGAGACATCGATTCCTGCTTTAAAGGTTAAACCGAAACCAAGTTCAGCACCGACACTGGCACTTACACTAGTCGTTTTCATTGCAGGATCAAATACATATCCGATGTCTGGTCGGTATGGTCGGTAACTTCCACCAACTCCTTGACCAGAGATCGAATAAATATCGTAAGTCAATGCTGTATTCGGAAGTGTTGGTGTATTCTTTGTGAATTGTCCGTCATTTTCACGGTTAAAATCCATCATGGCTTGATCATTCCATTGCCCCAATTGAGCATTCATGTAACCATATGCTGGTACATTTTTGGTTTTATTCTTTAACCAGGTTCTTGAATAGAAACCACTAAAATCTACCGAAGGATCAGATGTTGTTGCATCAGGACTCAACTTGAAATTTCCTGTAAAAGAGAAAGAACGCGTTGGCATTGTTATCTGGGGAGTATATGTAGACATTCCTGTGTTGAAGGATGCGCTCGTAGATGCCGAAACAGTTGAACTATTTATTCGTGGAAAAAAGAATCCAGGCTGCACCGTCCAGCGCTTAACTGATCTTGAATACCCTACATTTACGTTAGAAACTCCACCGCGCGAATTCAAAGATGTTCCGATATTAATCCCGTTGGTGACAGAGCCTTTGCCTCCTGTTCCTTTTTGTTTTTGACTGAAACTCAGACCTGGTGATACAGACGCTCCGCCTTGACTGCTTCCTGAGAAACCGAGACTGGCCGTTAATGACGAACTTCCGCCTGCCTTGGCTACGGTGAAAGATGGACCAATGGAAACATTCGCTCCAAAGCCATTGTAATTGTTGTAATTAACTCCCAAAGAAGCTGATAACCCCAAACTTCCAATATCAAATCCCGCCAATTCCAGACCGACACCAACAGATGTTCCAGCTGTCCAATTCGGTTTCATATTGAATTCTTTCTTTACAGTTTCAGAACCGTTGAAGTCATCTGGGATACCGCGCATCGATCGACTCACAACCCCTGGATTTAAGTTCCAGCCAAGACCAACCCATGAGGCTTCCTGATCCATCGTTACTCCTGCATTATAGGCAATATTAATTGGGTATCCATCAACCTCCAACAAAGGAATATTGTACGAAAAATCTCCTGTAAATGGGCTCACCAAATCACTTGTTCCTATTGGCGTAAAGCTTTGCACTTCTGGCTGATCAGGTCCACCGCCAGGGATTTGTAAAACCACCTCTTCTCTATCAATTTCTTCTGGATCGATGGTGTCTACCAAAGACTGCATTTCTTCACCTTCTGGAACAAAGAACAGGGAAGATTCAATAGTCAACCCACCTTCTCTTTCCCAGATTTCAGCTGCCCGAACCAGACCTGGCACAACCGACTCTATAAACAGAGTACACGACAGGACAATTGCTGAAAGTCCCATTCCATTTATTCTTGGGTTCATCTTTTCCATTTCTTGTAATTTTTCAATGTTGGTAGTACTTCTAGTTCTTTCTTCGAAAAGTTAAAAACAACAGGATCGTTACCCATCATCTTATTCGTTAATCTTATTTCAATTGTATTAAAGTTTGATATGTCACTAAATCCAATGGTGAAACTTCCCTTCGGCGATGCACCGAAGTTTCGCTCAAAGACATACTCAGAACAGTTCAAGGTGTCGGCCCCGTCTAGGATAATCAGTATATCTTCCTTCATAGTGAAAGAATAGTACTTTAATTTATCCTCGTATGAATCTTCCTCATTCGATGCATAGTCAAGGAAGTTCGCACCGCTATTTGGAATGTTTATTTGAAGTAGAAACTCCATGTAGTTTTTCCTGTCAATCGTAAACTCCTTGTAGATTTCATCTGTCAACGCTCCCTTCTTTTCAAGGCTGATCAAACGCAATTCATTGGGCACATACATCAATGAATACTCAAAGCTGTTCACCGTTGTTTTCTGTGAAAGACTGATTTTGTTGGCGTTGAACACTTTCAAATATTCCTCTGGATCAACACCGAAGGGAGACATAGAAAATGCTGAAACCAGTAAACTGCCAAGAAGAGTTACCACTACGACTGAACTGTAGACTACTCGATATTTCATAGACTTTATCATTTAGCGAACAAAGAATTTCAATTTGTATTTTCGTTTTCGGGCATCAAGCAGGACAAGTGTATATGTCCCAGCCTTGGCCATTCCTCCAAGATCCAATTCGTAAAAATTGCTCCCGTTGTTCTTCACGTTCATCTGACCTGAAGTCTCGCCTTCTTCTGAATCGTCTTTAATGTCTTGGTTGATGATTTCCATATTCTCATCATATATGAAAAAATCAAGATCCTGAGATTGGTACTTCTCCTCCATCTTGAAGAAAATCTTTCCTCCCACAGCCTCATAGTTTGTTGCATCTCCCTTTGTTTTTAGCGAAACATATTTGACATAGTTGGGCTCCTCTGGAAGTCGTAAAATAAATTCCCAGGCTTCCGACTTATCGATCAGCACATTGTCTTGAACACGCTGAATTTGCCACCCATAACGGTGCCCAGGAATCAATTCTGGAGCATCATAGGGGTAGAACAATTGCGTCCCCTGAATTCTATCCATTTTTACCAGTGGACTGTTTACGATAACTCCAGCTTCGGCAGATTGCTCTGGCTGAAGTTCCACGATAATAATTCTATAGGAAGAATGACTATTGGTAGATGGGCCATCCATATAAAACCATGCGAGTAGTGGATTGTGGGTGTCAATCGTATCCTTATCGTAAGGAGTAATGAGCGTTGTGTTCTCTTGTCCCCAACTACACATATAGAGGACCGAACAGCAAAAAACGGTAAGAATAGATCGTGTCATAATCAGTTTATTATAAAATTCAAGTTTGTAGTTATCGCATAGGGGAATCGATCAAATCGTTCTCTGTCGTATGCGTTGTAAAAATCTCCTAAGACTAATTTCTCTGCTTTAATATTCCATTGCATGAACTTCGTCACCTGCGTGGTAGCTTCCAGTTTGCCTCCAACATCGCTCCTATAGTTTTCACTAAATGCAACTTTGAACCCTGCGGTTAATTGAAATCGTTTGCGCTGCCATGAGAATTCATCACCAAGAATGATCGCTGAACTATTCTCCTGACCCTCGAGTTCCGACTTAAAGTATGCCAACGTAAATATGTTCTGCCCCTCAGAAACCTGCGTCATATTTTGGATTCCGATATTTCTGAACAATCCTGTAGATACCGAGTCGGTGAGCAAGTAATCGTTGTAGTTAAAGGCAATGCTGTTCTCGACCTCTTTGATTTTGTATTGAGCCATGATTCCCGCTCCATACATATAGTTATTCTGTCTTGATAGAACTTGCTTATTGGAGATGTTGGACTGCGTCAGGTAATTCAAAGAACCAAAATAGCTGATGCGTTTTCCAATTCTTCCGTTCAGTTGTCCTCCTACGACTTGAAGGTGAAGCGTTGAATCGCTATGATTATCAACATTGTTTCGATCTCTTCTGTAATTGAATCCAATTCGCACGCGACGAGTAATTGCATGCGTCGATCTCAATTCATATCTTAAATTGTTTGGTTGCAAAACGCCAAGGCTTCTAACATCGGCCTGAGGATCAATCCAACGGATACTTCCCGTAAACTCTGATCTTATTTTTCTTACGGGTTGGTGAATCTTTAGCAAACCTGTATGTGTACGATCTGAGGAAAACAATGACGAGAATGGGTCTTTTCGTGTACCGTTTGCCAGTTTTTGCGAATCAGATGTTTTACCATACACAAAATCAATCGTAGTCGCTGGTAAAAACTTCGGTGCAATCCGTGTATCCAACTCCAACCCAACTGAAGGGATTAGAGAACTTGTGTTCATACCTATCCCCTGATCTGAAAACTTCGAATTGGTAAGGTATCGCATCCCTAAAAAGGCATGATTCCCTTCAGGAGTTCCGTACCCAGATTTTACGCTTACAAGAAGTCCTTGTTGCGTGACTTGTTGAAAATCGAATTGATTGAATAAATTTTCTGAGTAGACCAATTTGTTCTGCACGATGTCATTACTGACCATTAGATTGTTCATCATGATCCCTGCGGATACTGCGGAATACCATTTTCTCCGCTGTATTTCCAAATTCACTCCCTTAACTGGCGCACTATTGGTCGACAGTGCAGTAGTCTGCGGATAGGTCAATCCAAGATCAAGGGTCTTGATACTACTTAAGAGTCCATCCTTTCGATCTGATAAACTGTCCATGGCAGCTTCTTCGAGCCCTTCTTTTGTCAATAATTTTTCATAGCCATTCAGCTTACTCTTGTACTTTTCCAATTGCCCTTCCCAATCCGTGTATGTATCGTACAGGTCTTTGACCTTTGAATAAGTCTTGTTCACTGTATCATATAGCTCCATAGCTTTTTGATAATTGCGCTGTGCGTTATCGTACTTTTCTTGGAGGCTATCTCTTTTAGAACCATCTGTTTTCACTTTATCTTTCCGTGTATTTAAGGAATCAAGTCCTCGATCCATTAAGGCATTAGTATCAACTTTCGCATTGGCAGCCTTCTCCTTGTAAGCATCAAGTTGCCCCTCGTAGTTGTTCAATTGGTCTTTGTGCTTCTCTGCTTCATGCTTAAGCTTTTGCATCAACACTTCGCCGTAGCCCATTTTTCCTGAAAGTTGTTCTTTTCCATTCTGTACAGTGGCAATTTGATCATCGAGCGAGCCTGCCATCTCATTTTTCTTCTGACGTGCTTGCTCCTTCATTCGCTCCGTATCCAGTGAAATTCTGAAATAGTTGTTTACGCCAAGTGGATTTCTGAAAGTAGAAAAGTTGTAGCCGACCTTAAAGGGCAATCCTAGCGCATTCACACTAAGATCGGCTGTACTTCGAAGCACATTCAATGGTTGCGAATTTGTTGTGTCTATGTATCCAGTCAGCAGTCCATAATCATAGCCAATCGATACTTGCCCCTGAGGGCGAATGTTTTTAAGCTTCTTGATAAATTTACCTTTCAAGGTATTTTTATCCAGCGATGGTGTCTCAAATGGGTTTTCTATCACTTCCAAATTGACAAGTGATTTCAGGTAATTGGTGACCAACGTGTCTTTACCTTTTACCACGCCTTTCAGGGTGTCCTTCAGTGAAGTCCCTTCCAGTGGTTTTTCAACTCTATCAATTTGGACCCGAGACTTTACGTAATTCGTAGCTAAGGTGTCTTTGCCTTGAACATTTATTCCTTGAGGATGTAATGAATCAGAAATGCTCGGTGAATCAAGTGCTTGATCATCACTTTGTCCAAAAGAAAAAAGCGGCAAAAACAATAACACGATTATGACCTTGGTATTCACGTCTTTAGCAGTCTTAGAATAGGGGCTTGAAATTAGAGCTTTGAAGGCATTTATTGGTAAAAAATTGCCCTAAAATATTTTGTGCACTGGTTTTAAATAAGCTTGAGTATTTGTTGCAAACACCTGTATTTAAAGAGATTTGGAAGTCATTAGTTACATTTTTATGTATAAATAATCAGGTATTTATACTTACTTTTTGATAGAGTATAAATACGCTATTAAATGCAGAAAATCTTTGGATTGCCCCTAAAAACAGTCTCATTATGACTTCTATTCTCGGGAAACTTGCTGAAAAATGGTCAAATTCTGGAAAGAAAAGAATTTTTGTTCTTAACGAGCGAATAAAGGAGAGCATCACCTCAACCACCAAAATTTCAAATCCTAATTCACAGATACGGTAATCAACCAGGTATAATTACCCATTTTTTTCTATTAAATGTTAACGCCACGTAATAAATAGATTTTCTCACGTTAATTTATTTGCAGTACGCACAAACCTTACGATCACAGGCGCCAAATTTGCTACTCACTACATTGAACGTTTGAATTGTTAAGTAGTACGGGCTACTCCGTAATTCAAGAAACTATTTACGGTTATGTCTAAAAAAATTAAGATAGCTCTTGCAGATGATCATGTGATCTTGCTCTGCAGACAGATGCTCTTCCAACAAAGAACTTAAGGGTTCTGTTTCAGAAAGGCGGTTTGTTTCCATTGAACGCTTCCAAAAAGAAGGTGTTCCCAAACGCATAACCACACCACTCCCCCCTCACAAACCACACATTCACCTTACCATCGACAGCAATGAAATTTCCAATCTACGCAAGTACACCTGCATTAATACCTCATACTAGTGTTCATAGACAGTAATCCAATTTCCAAAAACAGTAACACAGCATATCCAATAAGAAAATAGAAATACATACCTCCACCAACGAAGATTCAAGAGACCGCAAATGTGCATTTATATACAACGGTTAAAAATGCGCTAATCCTCACCTAAAACGTCGTGATATGGCAAGATAACAACCTGAGTCAGCAAGGGAGATATGTAATTATGGAATAACATTTGCATTCAT
>CAJQJL010000174.1 GCA_905478665.1 uncultured Flavobacteriales bacterium | reverse complement strand
CGCAGTGCTATTGACATTCGCACATACAATAGGGGAGTTTGGACTCGTCTTGATGATTGGTGGCAAAATGCAGGAAACGAATGTTGCTTCAGTGGCCATTTACGATGAAATGAATGCACTGAATTACGACGTCGCAAATAACTATGCTATCGTATTGTTGTGCATCAGTTTTGTATTGATTGTAGCATTGAATCTAATCACGCGTAATAACCGATCTACCATTGCTTAGTATCGAAATACATAAACGATTTGTGTCGAAACGACGAGAGGTGAACATTGATTATTCGGTGTCCATTAATACTTCTGTTACCACAGCACTTTATGGCAAGTCGGGAGTAGGGAAGTCCTCTGTACTAAGAATGATTGCGGGATTGGAAACACCGAATAGCGGAAAAATTACCTTCAACGATGAGCAGTGGTTTTCCTCAGAAGAAAAAATAAATGTTCCCATCGCCAAGCGAAAGCTCGGATTCGTTTTTCAAGATTATAACCTTTTCCCGAACATGACGGTTGCAGGCAACTTGAAATATGCGAGTGAAAATGGAAAGATTCCGGAGCGAATTTCTGAATTATTGAGTTCAGCAGGACTTACTTCATTAATGGATGCTTATCCAGATGAATTGTCGGGTGGTCAGCGACAACGAATTGCCTTATTGAGAGCGTTGTGTCAGGAACCTGAATTATTGCTCTTAGACGAGCCCTTTTCGGCATTGGATGATGAAGCTATAGCAGAACTCATCAAGGAGATAAAACGCATTCAGGAGAGCTTAAACACAACCATTATTGTTGTGAGCCACCGCAAGGATATCATTTTCAAAATGGCCGATTATGTCGTTCACTTAAAACCAAATGGTGAAATAGAGCACGGAAAGCCAGAAAACACCCTGCAGAGGGATTTTTAAATGATGAATTTTGAGTGTTGAATTATGAATGCGATGCTTTCGCTATGAGCGGAAGTGTACCTTCTAACCTTCAACCGTCTAATTTTGGCCAGTTCCGTCTCCTTGTCTGTCAGATCCGTATTTATGAATGCAGATTTCATAACCTTTTTCTGAGGCAATTATATTGAATCCGAAAAGGCGAGGATTGGTATTTTCTTTACTTCGTTTTAAATGGTCGAAACTAACACGGTTCGCAACATTCATGTCTACACCGAAGTCGACAATAACTTCAAATTCAGTTCCCACTTCATTTTCAAAAGGAGCTGGAAGTCGTTTCACGGAAAGTATACGAATGGAATCTCCATGCATTTTGTACTCTTTCATTCGGCGAAATTTGTTCGGGAATTTGTGAGGAGCAACACGTGCAATTGTGCTGTCAGAAAACTTTGAATACCAAGTATCATAGTCGTCTTTATCCACTGCTGAAAAATAGTCAGAGATCAGGGCAGCCAGTCGTTTTACTTTACCTTCTCCAGCTCCAGGAACTGTTGTCATAAACGAGACATTATTGAATTGATAAACAACATCTTCTTGAGCGATGCTGGATACGCTGAAAGTCAAAAAAAGAATAAATAAGAATGATTTCATAGTTTTCAAAATAAGTGTAAATCTTAAAAGTTAATATCCGTTGAATGGCAAACTGCTCTGCAAGAATGCTTCCATTTTTTTAATGTTGAACAGTTATCGATCGATGGGTTTCATTTCCTGACGCGTCGATTAGCTGAAGGATGTATTTCCCATTGGCAAAATCGCTCACGTCAATTGTCTGTTTTCCTTCGGTGATTAGCGAGCGTTTCATAATCAGATTACCCAAAAGATCACGCACATATAGCGTGGCCTCTTCAGAATTGGTTCCAGAAAAAGCAACGATTACTGCATCATTCGCTGGAACAGGGTAGACGGAAAATTCATCTTTCCCAATTTCGTTGAAGCCAGCGACCTGAATAATCATATTCATGCAAGTCATATCAGTTTCGCATGAATCGGAAACCGTCAAACAGGCAACAAATGTTCCGTCAGAAAGATAGGTATGCGTTGGATTTTGATCTGTACTTGTTTGTCCGTCACCAAAGTCCCAGAGCCATGTTGTATTTGGAATGTCATACAATATGCTTTGATCTGTAAATTGACAGAAGTTCCCATTCTGTGACATAATAAATTCTGCTTCCGGTTTTTCACAGTTGCAGTCAATAACAATCGTATCGCACCACGTGTCCATACAACCATCTACCGCCATAATGGAAATACATACAACGTAAGTACCGTTCTGGTTGAACTTGTTATGTGCATCTTCGCACCAATCTACACTTCCCGCGCCGTTGTAGTCATACATCCAGCAAAAAATTGCACTGTCGGAGGTCGAGTTATCATAAAAAGAAATATTAGGACAGTGGGTCATATCGTAAGTGAAACCTGCCTGACAATTTCCCTGTGCAAAAGTTTGGAATGAACTCAGTAGCACTAAAAAGACAAAAAGGCGACGCATGGTCACCTTTTTGAATTGAAATATATTTTTCATGAATGATTTACTTCACAATGATTTGCTTCGCAGTTCTCAATGTTCCATCTGTAAGAACCATTGTATAGATACCTGCTCCAAATTCTTGAATATTCACGTCTAGTGTGTTTGAAGTGAATGAATTCGATGTCACAACCTGACCAGCTGCATTTACAATTTGCATTGTTACAGTTGCCTCAGGCATGTTTGTAATCTCTACTGAGAAGATCCCGTTGTTTGGATTTGGGAAGATGTTCAATCCTGTTTGTGCAGTGAATTCATCCAATCCAACTTGTGAACCAACAATTACAGTTTCAGTTGTCATACATCCGTTAGTATCTGTTACAACAACAATGTATGTCCCCGCTGTCAATCCAGAAAGATCTTCCGTATCATCGTTATCTCCAGTTCCATCATTATCCCAATCGATGATGAATGGACTTGCAGTACCTGTAATTGTAAGGTCAATCGTTCCGTCATTTCCTAACATCTCATCTGTAGTTGTAGATGATGAAGTAGGCAACGCATATTCCATAACTGGAACATCAATCATATCGTAGCAACCATTTGCACCAGTTGATTCATATAGAATGTATGTGTAAGTACCTGCCGAAGTCGCATATAGGTCTGTTGAAGAACCAACCATCGCGCCACCATACCACCATTCTGATGCTCCACCTAATGTGTTACCAGCAAGCATTACACTGTCGCCAGCACAGAAACCAGCCATTAATGGTGTAACATCTGCAGCGTCATAAGGATAAAGGAAGATGTTTAATGTGTCGGGCGCAAAACTTGTACATGCTCCTTTTGTTAATTCACACATATATGCTCCTGTAGCAATTCCGTAGATACTATCGGCTGTAGCTCCTGCTATTGCACTTCCATCAAGATACCATTGATAAGCATCTGCCGATGAGGCAATCATTAAGGTTGAATCACCATAAGGACAAATTGAATCCGCACCTGCAACCCAAACTGAAGGTGTGCTTCCGTAAGCAAGTCCCTTATAATAGTTATGTACAGCATAAGTCTGCAAAGTAGCAAAACCTGATGTATCAATAATGATGAATTCCTGATCCAAATTAGCCATTAAAAACTCTCCATTTCCAATGTAAGTTACGCCGTGGGGTTCATCGTAGTTATAACCTGTTCTTGTAACAGGTGTCACTGTCGCTGGACCTGTAAAGTTTCCACTAGCAAAAGTGATTCGATCCATTGCTGGAGCTGTATCTCTTCCTGACCAATGGTAGATAGCTGTATCTTCAGGGCAATAGCCAATGCATTCTCCATCACTACCTGCTCCAAGGGCTGTAACAAGTGTAAGAGCACCTGTTGATGGATCTAAAAAGTGAAGTGTTTCACTAGCTGTACCACCATCTCCTGTAACTGCGGCAAATAATGTGTCGTTGATCATTGAGATTTGTGCGACATTATCACCAGTATTTCCAATAGTTGTAAAAATTCCAGTATTGACATTGAGTCTACCAAAAATACGTCCTGTTACACCAGAAACTTTTGCGATGGTAAAGAATTCACCAGTACATGGGTTGTGAACCAAGCCATTAAAACCAGTAATCGTACTATCATTATTGATTGTTTGCACAACTGTTCCTGGCATTTGCACAGCTCCAGCGATTGTGTCATACGTCCAAAGAGAATCGACATAAGGAGATACAACGTACATTGGCTCCGTCTGCGCGAAAGATTTCGTCAAACAGAGTGTAAGGAAACCTGTTAAAAGTAAAAGTCTTTTCATAGTAATAAAGTTGTTCGTGTTCAATTATGAATTCGAATTTCGTGATTTTTTTTCAAATATCCTGAGAATCCCATTTATTTAGATTGGTTATTAATTTATCAGCGATACGTTAACGGTAAATAATGGTTCCAGTTTCTTCTCCATTTAATGCTTTGGTCAAGGCTCCTTTCTCCAGGCCGTTTATGATAACAAGCTTTTCAACGAATTTTGCACGCTTTAAATATTCAAGAACAACACGCTCTACGATGAGGTCACCCAAGTCCATCTTGAGAAGCTCATCCACATGAATTTTGGGAATGAACTCAGCATCTGGATTCTTTTTGGGATCCTCAGTGTACAAGCCTTTCTCATCCTTTATGAAATAAACGGCATCTGCACCGAGCGCTTCAGCTGTAAAAAATGCACCAGCGTCCGTTCTGTGTGCTGGAATCGATCCATGATCAGGAATATCTTCCCAAAAACTATACGGCGGCATTCCAGGCATGATAGGAATACATCCCAATTTCAGAAACAATGGAATTTTTTCAAATTCGAGATGATCTAAAAAGATTCCACCATGCTTGGCCATTACCATTTGCAGCATTCGCGCATTTTGAACGGTAATTGCACCACCCATTTCAGCCAAAACACCAACGGGCATTCCGAGGTCAATTGCTACTTGATAGGTATGACGTGCACGTGTTCCGCCACCTGTTGTGATGATGATTCCATGCTTTTCACTGTTTTCTACAATTTCATCAAGAATAGGGAATACAGCCTTTCGTCCTCGATCTGTAATGCTTTGCCCACCAAGTTTCATAACTTTCACGTCAGGCAGGATGCGTAAATCATTCTTATAGTTCAACGAAGCTTCCTCCATTGAGTTTTCCATAAAGTTCGATAACTCTTCAATCTTGCTCATTACTTCTCTTCTTTATAAATGATTGTACCTCCGTTCTCTCCATTGATGGCTTTCGTGATATTTCCGGGTTTCAAACCGTTCACAATATGAATTTCCTTCACGTGGCGCGCTTTTGCCAACATTTCAATAACCATTCGGTCGACAATTAGATCGGGAAAATCTCCTGCCAAAATCTCCTGTGCTGAAATGCGTTCTATATGTTTCGCATCTGCATGTTTTGAAGGATCTTTGTCGTATAGTCCGTCCTGATCTTTTACAAAAATCATTGATCTTCCACCAAGTCCCTCAGCTGTCATGTAAGCTCCAAAATCGGCTCCGCTTTCAGGCAATACGCCATTTTTAGGTGGTTTTTCCCAGTAGTGATGCGGTGGATTTGATGTTAGAATCGGAATCATTCCGTTATCGAGGTAGTGCGGTAAATCTGTGTAATGATCTTTCGGTACACGCACGGCTCCTTCTTTGGCCATTAATGAGTAGATCATTGTGGCATTTTGTTCTTCTATGGCACCAACAACCATGGCTAATCCACCAGTCGGCAAACCAAAGTCGAGTCCAATTGCCATTGAATGCCTAACGCGTGCACCACCCGTTACACCGATTACAAACTTGAACTTTCCTTTCAATTCTTTGAGTTCATCCAAAACAGGGAATACACCCTCTCTTCCGCGGTCGATGATACTCTTCCCACCTATATTGATAATGTTCAAATAGGGAAGTATGGCGATCTCATTTTCTACTACTGCGGAGTGGAGAACATCTTTGTCAACAAGTGATTCACGCATGAAACGTGAGTCCATGTGTGTTCTTCCTTTCTCCTCTTTATCTTTAACAAATTGACTCATTCGTCTTTCGGTTTAATAATTGATTTTGATATGAATCCAGATGCCACACCAAAGGACACCTGAGAAATTATGTACGGCAAATATAATAGATAAAATATGTTAGGCATTCCCAGAACATATGCGAGAATTATCTCCGTTGAAATGCGCACAAAACCACCCATTCCGCCAACAAACATTAAGAAAAGCAAGTTAGTTCGCTTAATAGGTAGCATGAGTAATAAGTCAATGACCCACCCTAAAATGGCAAATTGTAAAATGCCTAATGGACCGTATTTTCCGAAGCCCATGGTGAAATGAAGTACACCTGAAATAAACCCGATTTGTAAACCAGCCAATTTCTTTTCTGACTTGGTGATTCCATAGATAAGAACGGGCAAGACCAGAATGTTTTTGTGACCAGGAGCAAGCGGCAAGCCTGGGGCTATTTTAACCATTCGAATCAGGGTAACGGACAACGCGGAGGATGCCACTACAGCATTTGGGTTATTGGCAAATTTATCTTTTGCGAAATCAATTCGCTTCAATAATTTCTTTGGAATATTCCCAACCTTCCCCTTGAACAAGACATCTCTTGAACGCACTTCATTTCCATCTGATTGCTCCTTATTCTTCTTACTTTTTCGGTGTCCTTTTCGCTGTTTGTCACCTTTTTCTTGGGCGGTAATCTCAATGATTTGGTCAATGATTTCGGCAGAAGACTGGCTCAATCCAATCCGTGTCATTCCGTCAACAAAGTCCCTCTTCTTCATCGTGAGGCGAACCACCTGTGTAATGAGGAGCATCGAAATAAGCTTTGAAGCCATGATACTACCTCTTAGTAAACCATCATAGCTGAGGGCAACTGTCCACTTCTTTAGTTTCAGAAGTTCAATGTCGTTCGCGCCTGACAAGGCATGAAAGAGGAAAATAATCAAAACAAACCATTTGACTTTCCATAAAAACTTGAGGCTCTTTTCTTTTGACGGATATACAAGAAACAAGAGGAGGTGTACGCCTATTATCGCCGACAAAATATAGATGTCATTGATGAAGAAGACACCGATGCCTGCAATAAAAATGTATAGTATTTTAAGCGCGTTTTTCAAACAAGTCTATGATTTGAGTAATACTGTTTAGAGGTTCAATTATTGATCGAAGCCAAAGTTAAGAAAAAGACGAGCGTTTTGTAATGCCAAAAATTTTCTTTCAATTTCGTACAAACTTAAAAACCAAGCTTTGTCAGTTTTAGTCAAAACAATCTTGCTACTCACAATGTCCAACAGTTGCTTTCTTGAGTATATTTTTCATGTTCCAGCAAAGAGAATTGGAAGCCATGCATTTACCTTATATACGATTACAAGTTATTCTGAGATTAATACCTCATTCATTTTTGACTTCTTCAATTTAGTATTAATGTTCAGGAGTTCAGGTTTAAATGTTACCATGACAAATCCCCACAACGGATTTCGATACCCATAGGCCGTTTTATATTGAATTCGAGCAAGACTTTCACTGGGTAGCATGTAGGCAATTCCTGATTCCAATGATGTAAAGTCATTGAACGTATACTTGAATTTTAAATCACTTTCAATGCCGAGAAAAGGATCTAAAATGCCACCCGCCATTATGACATTGTTTTCGAGAAAAAATGTGTGTCCCTCTAATTTGAGTTTAATCTTTGGAGTGATCTTGTATTGTAAGAAAATGTATGGATTAATGAGACCTCCACCACCGACGTCACTTGGGAAACTAGTGAAATGATTTAGGTTCCCCATGAACTTAAAAGACACTCCATAAAGTGGTTGAAAAGAATGAGAGATCTCTGTATCCACTGTTACATCATCACCACTCATGTATTCTACGCCCAAACGAGCTTGTAGTTTCTTCAAGGTGACTTTGATCTCTGGTTGAATATAGTAAGCAGAAATTTGCTGCCCGCTCTGGAGTTGCCCATATTGATAATATCCTGCAGCTGAAAGATTCAATTTCTTATGTTTAAAGTTAATTCGCCCTCCTGAGGTTCCACGCACATACATGATATTGCTGTTGCTAAGCTTTTGAAAACCATCCGCCGAATTGATAAGCGTTAAGTCAATGTTATCCCTGACCTTCATATTGAAATAATGAATACTCAAAGAAGTGTAATTGGTCGTTGGGCTGTAATCGTTTGCAAATAGTTGCTCACCAGACTGATTGTAAAAGGTCATGAGTTCTGATTGAATGCGCCAACCTCTGTAAATAATATTTATTCCTTCATGAGCTCTTGATGCCTGACTCCAATTTGCTCGAGAAAAAAGTCGCCCATTGTCTAGTTCAACTGCTTGCCGTCCAATACGAATACCCCATTTTTTTGTAATTCCTGCTTCTGCAAATGCTTCAAAAATCCCAAAACCACTATCTGTTGAATTTGAGCCATATTGACCCCATACACGAATATCTTGCAAAGAAGTATGAAACTTAAACTTTGGTCGTTGATAGGTCAGAAAAAGTCGTGTGCGTTGCGAAACAAAAGCAGCTGCTTTACTGGTATCTACAGGCAATTCTGAAAAGCCATTTCGGTATTCAAGACGAGGTCTGAATTCCAACGAAAGAACAAACGAACTCGTGGAATCAGTCTGCCCTTTTCCATGAATTGGGAGCAGCATTGTCATTACTAAAATAAGACGAATCAAAAGCATAGTTTAAACGTCGAGTCGCAAAGTTAGAATGATTTTTTATTTCACATCGGGCAAGCTACTTCTACTGGCGAGTACTTCTTCCACTTCGTTGAAGCTGATATTTTTCGCCTTCAGAAGAATAAGTGTGTGGTAGAATAAATCTGCCATTTCGTTCTTGAACAGGTCATCGTTATCGTCCTTTGCTTCTATCACCACTTCCACAGCTTCCTCACCAACCTTTTGCGCAACCTTATTGATTCCACGTTTGAACAGTTTATTGGTGTATGAATTGGGATCGTCTTCATCTATGCGCTGATTGATCGTCTTTTCTAGTGCGTAAATAAATCCTTTTGACGTTTCTTCTCCGAAGCAAGATGTTGTTCCCGTGTGACAAGTTGGTCCCAATGGAGTCGCTTTGATAAGCAGGGTATCCATATCACAATCAACCTGAATGTCATCGACCTTCAAGTAGTTCTTTGAGCTTTCTCCTTTTGTCCACAAGCGTTGTTTGCTTCTACTATAAAAAGTAACAAGCCCTTCTTTTCTTGTTTTCGAGAGCGCTTCTTCATTCATGTAACCCAACATTAAAACTTGCAAGGTTGCAGAGTTCTGTATTACGACAGGTACTAGGTCATCGTTTTTAGTAAAATCTAATTGCATCGTACTGGAATTTTATTGGTTCGTAAATATTCTTTGAGTTTTGAGATGGGAATTTCTCCGTAGTGAAAAATGCTGGCTGCCAATCCGCCTGTTGCTGTTGTCTTCGTAAAAAGAGATTTGAAATCTTCTTTTGATCCAGCACCTCCTGAAGCGATGATAGGAACGTTTACAGCTTTGCTTACTTCTTCTGTGATTTCAAGTGCAAAACCTTCTTTTGTACCGTCGTTGTTCATTGAAGTTAAGAGGATTTCGCCTGCGCCAAGCGCAACTGCTTTTTTTGCCCACTCAACAGTCGTTAGTGCTGTTTCGGTTTTACCTCCGCGCACAAAAACCTTCCATTCAGTGTTTGTTTTTTTTGTGTCAATGGCGACGACAACAGACTGACTCCCGAATCTGTTTGCTATTTCTGTGATTAGTTCCGGAGATTGAACTGCGGAAGAATTAATGGAAACTTTGTCTGCGCCAGCATTTAGCATTCGCGCTACATCGTTGACCGAATTTATTCCGCCTCCAACGGTGAAGGGGATGTTAATCTTGCTAGCAATTCGTTCGACCAACTCAACAAGTGTATCTCGCTTTTCTTCGGTAGCTGTAATATCCAGAAAAACCAATTCATCGGCTCCTTCCTCGACGTATCTTTTTGCCAGTTCAACGGGGTCTCCTGCATCGCGAATATTGAGGAAGTTAATGCCTTTTACAGTGCGACCATTCTTGATGTCTAAACAGGGAATTATTCTGCGCTTTAACATAATTCTGAGAGTTCTTTTAGTGAAATTTTTGCTTCGTAGATGGCTTTGCCAATAATAACCCCTTCACACCCGAGTTCTTTTAACTTCAGCAGATCTTCAATAGAAGAAACGCCTCCACTTGCAATTAAATTAACATCGGTGGACTTTAGAATTTCATCGTACAACTTCAACGATGGTCCCAACAACATTCCATCAAGATTTATGTCTGTGGAAATGACCTGACGCACGCCTTTTTGCTCATAGCTTTTTATGAATTCGATTACATCCAGCTGTGAGTGTTGAAGCCAACCATTCGTGGCGATTTTTCGGTTGTTGCAGTCTGCTCCAAGTATGATTTTGTCGGCGCCGTAGTTTTCTAACCAACCGATAAACATACTTGGGTTATTCGCTGCAACACTCCCTCCAGTAATTTGACTGGCGCCTGAATCAAATGCAATTTTCACATCTTTATCCGACTTTAGTCCACCGCCAAAATCAATTTGAAGGGACGTTTTTGTCGCGATGTCTTCTAGGATTTTGTGATTGACAATTTCCTTCGACTTCGCACCGTCTAAATCAACCAAGTGCAAGAAGTTAATTCCGTTGGCTTCAAATTCGCGGGCCACTTCTACAGGGTTTTCATTGTAAATTTTCTTAGTTGCGTAGTCACCCTTGCTGAGGCGTACACACTTTCCATCGATAATATCGATTGCGGGGATAAGTTTCATAATTCTAAAAAGTTTTTTAAGATTTCATTTCCGACGGTGGCAGACTTTTCAGGGTGAAATTGTACGCCATAGAAATTGTTCTTCTGCAATGCTGCACTGAACTCGACGCCATAGTTGCATACCGCGACAGTATCATCACAGATTTCTGCATAATAACCATGGACAAAATAAGTGTTGTCTGATCGCTCAACATTCCGAAAGAGAGGATCTCTGATTTCCGTAAAATCATTCCAGCCCATATGCGGAACGCGAACGGTCGTTGGAAAGCGTTTTACCACTGAATTAAAGATTCCGAAGCCTTTCGTATCACCTTCCTCAGATTGTTTACACATCAGTTGCATGCCGAGACAAATTCCCAGAACAGGTTGTTTCAGGTTGATAATCACCTCATCCAATCCGCGTTCTTGCAAATAACGCATGGCTGAACTTGCCTCTCCAACGCCTGGGAAAATGACTTTTTCTGCTTCCATTAGCGTTTGAGGATCGTCTGTCACAACAGATGCATAGCCCATTCGGTTCAGTGAATTTTGCACTGACTTTATATTGCCTGCGTTGTACTTTACAATTGCTATCATAGTGTTCCTTTTGTACTCGGAATGGAGAATTCATCCGTTTGTTTAATTGCCATTTTTAGTGCTCTTGAAAGTGCCTTGAAGATGGATTCTATTTTGTGGTGTTCATTCGCTCCTTCTGCCTTAATGTTCAGGTTGCACTTAGCTCCATCACTAAACGACTTGAAGAAGTGCATGAACATTTCTGTCGGCATTTCACCAATCATTTCCCGTTTGAAATTTACATCCCAAACCAGCCAAGGTCGACCTCCAAAGTCGATGGCTACCTGCGCCAAACAATCGTCCATTGGCAATAGAAAACCATAGCGTTCGACGCCTTTTTTGGAGCCCAAGGCAGCATTCAATGTTTCACCAAGCGTAATTGCTACATCTTCAATGGTGTGGTGCTCATCAATTTCTAAATCGCCTTGAACTTGAACGGTTAAATCAATTTCCCCGTGTTTGGCAATTTGCTCCAACATGTGATCAAAAAAGCCAAGTCCTGTGGAGATGTTACTATTTCCAGAACCATCAAGATTGATTTGAATATCAATAGCTGTTTCCTTGGTTGTTCTGTTCCGTTTAGCTGTCCTTGGTTTGAATTTGAGGAAATCGTAGATGGTTTTCCAACTTTGGGTGGTGAGACTCGTTTCTAGACTGCATTCTTCTCCAAGAAAAATTCCATTCGATTGTAAGTTTTTGGCGAGTTCAATGTCTGTTTCCCGATCACCAATGACATAAGATGCACTTAGATCGTAATCCCCAAAAATGTACTTATTCAAAAGTCCCGTTTCTGGTTTCCGTGTCGGTGCATTGTCTTCAGGAAGGCTTTTGTCGATGAGTACTTCGCTAAATTCAATTCCTTCATTTTCGAATGCTTGAATAATTTTGTTCTGTGTCGGCCAAAATGTATTCTCAGGAAATGAGCTTGTTCCCAATCCATCCTGATTTGTAACCATGACCAATTCGTAATCGAGTTCTACGGCAATTTTGGAAAGCCACTGAAAAACGCCAGGATAGAATTCCAGTTTTTCAAGACTGTCAAGCTGGAAATCTATCGGCGGTTCAATAACCAATGTTCCGTCACGGTCAATAAATAGTACCTTTTTCATTGTCTAGGGTTTTTAATTTGTCAATTAGGCGTTGGTTTTCTTCGGCTGTACCCACTGTGATGCGGATGCAGTTTCTGAGGACAGCGTTTCTATTTCTCACGATTATTTTGTCTTCAACAAGGGCATTGTAAATCGTATCAGCATCTTCAGTCTCCACTAAGAAAAAGTTGGTTTGTGAAGGGTATATTTTTTTGATGATCGCCACTTTTTGCAAGGCACTGAAAAGCCTGTCCTTTTCTAAGAGAATCTGTTGTTTGTTGCTTAAATACAGATCACGGTTTTTAATTGCATCGATTGCCGCACGTTGATTTAGACCACTCACATTGTAGGGCGGTTTTACCTTGTTCAAGAGTTCGATGATGGCTGAATTGGCATAGGCCAAGCCAACGCGGGCAGCGGCGAGCCCCCAAGCTTTGCTCATTGTTTGACTAACGATTAGGTTGGGGTAGATCTCGATGAGCGCCATAAAAGACTGGATATCGCTAAAATCAATATAGGCTTCATCAATGAGTATAATTCCGCTAAATGATTTAAGGATTGATTCAATGGCGTCTGCGTCGAAACAATTGCCCGTTGGATTGTTGGGAGAACAAATCAGAATGAGTTTCAATTTCGGATCTGATAGGTAGGGTTCTACTTTTTGGAAATCAATGTCAAAATTGCTGTCCAGTTCAACCCTGATCAATTCAACAGCGTTTATACCAGCGACAACTTCATACATACCATAGGTCGGCGCGAAGGTCAGCGCTTTGTCGACTCCAGGATTGCAGAAAATCCGAAACAACAAGTCAATTGTCTCATCACTTCCATTACCAACAAAAATGTTCTTAGGATCAATTGCGTTGTAAGAACCGATTGCGTGCTTTAATTCCCGTTGGTAAGGATCGGGGTACCTGTTGAGATTTCCGTAAGGGTTTTCATTGGCATCCAGAAACGTTCCTTCCGAGTCATTGAATTCATCTCGCGCGCTTGAATAAGGCTTGAGTTCCTGAATATTCGGACGCGTTAGCTTATTTAAATCAACCATTTTCTAATTGTTTAAGTCGCAGTGTTACTGCATTTTTGTGTGCAAAAAGTTCTTCAGCTTCTGCCATTAATTCGATCGCTGGACCAATGTTTTGAATTCCTTTTTCAGTGATCTTTTGAAAAGTGATTTTTCGAACAAAGCTGTCCAGTGAGACACCGCTGTAATTGCGAGCGTAGCCATTTGTTGGTAGGGTGTGATTGGTGCCGCTGGCATAATCGCCAGCACTTTCACAACTGTAATTTCCTAGGAATACCGATCCAGCGTTAATGACAAGATCTGCGTAATCACTGGCGTTTTTAGAAGCAAGAATCAAGTGTTCTGGTGCGTAGACGTTGCTTAGATCAATGCACTCTTGAATTGAGGAACAGAGTACGAGTCTGCTATTTACCAATGCTTTCTCAGCGATCTCTTTTCGTGGAAGCTTGCCCAATTGAGCTTGGATTTCATTGCTTATCTGCTCCACTATTTTGGAGTCGTCGCTCAAGAGAATTACCTGACTGTCTGCACCGTGTTCCGCTTGAGAGAGTAAATCGGCAGCGACAAAAACGGGCTTGCAGGTATTGTCGGCGATCACCAAAACTTCGCTCGGTCCAGCAGGCATGTCAATGGCGATTCCTTTTTGTTGAATAAGTTCTTTCGCTTTCGTTACAAATTGGTTTCCTGGCCCAAAGATCTTATAGACTGGTTGCACCGATTCAGTTCCAAAAGCCATTGCCGCAATTGCCTGAGCGCCTCCAATCTTTACTATTTTGGAAATTCCAACGAGATTGGCCGTGTAAAGAATGGCAGGATTCACCTTGCCATCTTTATCGGGAGGCGTGCACAAAATGACTTCACGGCAACCAGCAAGTGTTGCAGGAATTCCAAGCATTAAAATGGTTGAAAACAAAGGCGCTGAACCACCAGGGATGTATAGACCAACCTTTTCAATCGCAACGCTTTTTCTCCAACAGAGAACACCTTCTGTCGTTTCAACGAATTTTAATTCATCTTTCTGACTGCTGTGGAATTTTTCGATGTTGCTTTTCGCAGATTGAATTGCATTTTTCAGATCGTCACTTACTAAATCGGCAGCTGCTTCCAGTTCGTCTTTCGTTACCAAAAGGTTTTGCAATCGCACGCCATCCAGTTCTTCCGTGTAATTGAACAATGCTTGATCGCCTACCTTTTTTACTTTTTCCAAAATGGAACTAACGCGATCGGTCAATTCACCTTGTTCAAAGGCGGGTCGTGAACAGATTTCTGACCATTGGTCTCTTCGAGGTAATATATATCTTTTCATTACACTACAATTTTGTCGATGGGTACTACTAAAATTCCTTCCGCGCCTGCCATTTTTAATTCGTCAATGACCTCCCAGAATTTGTCTTCATCTATCACGGTGTGCAACGAACTCCAACCGTCTTCTGCCAATGGAAGAATTGTGGGGGACTTCAATACTGGCAGGATAGAGCTTACTTCAGGAATTTTTTCGTTTGGAACGTTCATCAAAATGTATTTCGAGTTCTTAGCACGAAGAACAGCCTTAATTCTGAAAATTAGCCGATCTAGGAGCTCCTGTTTTTGTTCCGAAAGATTCAGTGAACTAGCCAATACAGCTTCTGATTGAAGAATCACTTCCGTTTCTTTCAATCCATTTTTGAAGAGAGTAGACCCAGAGCTTACAATGTCACAAATGCCATCTGCTAAGCCGATATTTGGTGCAATTTCGACAGAGCCAGATATTATGTGAAGATCGGCTTGAATATTTTTGGCGCTAAGGAAGCGTTCGACTGTGTTGGGATATGATGTAGCGATTTTCTTGCCGTTGAAGTAGGAGAGGTTTTCGAATTCAACCTCTTTAGGAATGGCAAGTGAAACACGGCATTTTGAAAAGCCCAGTCGTTCAACAATTTCTACTTGCTTGTTCTTTTCAATCAATAGGTTTTCACCAACAATTGCGATATCGACCACACCATCTTCTAGGTATTGTGGAATGTCAGAATTGCGCAAATAAAGAATCTCAAGCGGAAAATTGGGAACGCTTACTTTGAGTTGATCCTTTCCATTCTCGATTTTTATACCACAGGATTTAAGAAGTTTTAACGAGTCTTCGTTGAGTCTTCCACTTTTTTGAATTGCAATTTTTAGTTTACTCATTTGTTAAAAAATGCGCCTGAGTAAACCGATGAGAAACAAAAAACCCGTCTGATTACTCAAACGGGTTTATAATATTGTTGTTTTTAGTCAGCACATATCATTAACTCCTCGCTTGAGAGCAAGTATGAAAATGATGATGATGCAATTGACTGAAATTCATGTCTTTTTGTTTCGGTTGCAAATCTAGGTAAATTTTATTCAAATTTCCAAATCGAGTTTGGTCGAGGAGGCTACGCCGCCATTTAAGAAGGCTCTAGAAACGAATTAATTCTGTTGTAAGATCACCTGTACTGAGCCTTCCGAATTCCCTTTGACCTTAATGGCCATGGCATAAAGGGTACAGGTAATAGGTGCTCGAAATTTGTTGTAAATGAGTTGGTCTTTTTTCCCAGAGTCGCTTACTAACTTCTCAAGTGATTCAAACCCATCGAAAAGCTGATCGAGATGTATTGATCGAATTTCATCTGCAGAATAATCAAAGAGTTTAGTCGCAGCATTATTTACATTAATGATTTTACCGAACTGATCGATTGTAAATACAGCGTCTGTGGTATGTTGAAAAAGGTGTGTATAGCACACTTCCAAATTTCTTAAGGCAATGTTTCGTTGACTTTGTTCAATCCCTCCTTCGAAGGTTTGTCGGAGTTCATCTTCGTGCCAAGGCTTAGTTACATACGAGTATATCTTTCCTTTATTGATTGCATCAATAACGGCTGAAATATCCGCAAATCCAGTCAACAGAATACGCACGGTGTCCGGGTGATCTTCTTGAATCCATTCAAAAAATTCAACCCCTGTCATTTTGGGCATTCGCTGGTCGGCAACGACAACTTTGATGTTATGTTCTTCTAGTAATTTTTTCCCTTCTTCCCCGGAAGAGGCCGTAAAAACTTCATAGTTTCTACGGAAGTTTGCACGAAAAGCCAAGAGGTTAACCTTCTCATCGTCAACGTATAGCAGCGGTATTTTGAGTAATTCAGTCATGATAGCGGACTAAATATATGGAATTTAACTTTGCTTGAGGGGTAATCGAATAATAAATTCTGATCCTTCACCTAAAACTGATTCAACTTTAATTGTTCCATGATGCAATTCAACAATGCTATAAGCTATTGAAAGTCCGAGACCAGTCCCTTCGCCAACGTCCTTCGTAGTGAAAAATGGCTCGAATAGTCTGTTCTTTGTTTCTTCGGTCATTCCTATACCGTTGTCTTTGAATCGGAGTTCAATTTTGTCCTCAATTTGCCGAGATGTCAATTCAATTTTCCCTCCCGTATCGTTCTTTTCTTTTATAGCTTGAATGGAATTGGACAGCAAGTTCATAAATAATTGATTCAATTTTCCAGGATAGCATTCAATTGCATCAATCGTATCAAGATTCTTGACAACTTCTATTGCGTAAAGTTCATTGTCTAATATGGTTAATGTGGATTCTATTCCTTCATTCACATTGGCAAACTTCACATCACCTTCGTCTAAACGTGAAAAATTGCGAAGACCTTTTACAATTTCAGCGGTACGATTGGCTCCTTCACCAATTCCTTCGATCAGCTCGTCAACTTCGGTTTTTAGGTAAGCAAGATCAAGCTCTTTGGAAAGTGCATGGATTCTTTCCAGTTGACCAGTGATGTTTTCAGCTGGATCTATAGCTTCGTAATTGTCAATTAATGTGAGCAGATCTTTGATGTCACGCTTAAGTGGTTCTACGTTCGCCGTCACGAAATTAATTGGGTTGTTTATTTCATGCGCAATTCCCGCTGTCAACTGTCCCAGCGATGCCATTTTTTCGGATTCCACCAACTTAGATTGTGTTTGCTTGAGATCATTGTAAGTTTGGTTCAGCTCAGTATTTGTATTCTCCAATTCAGTTGTGCGCTCTTTTACCTTTTTTTCCAGAATTACGTTTTGCTCTCGAATGATGCGTTCATTTTCAAGTGAAACATGAAGGGCTTTTGCTTGTGAGGCTTCTTTTTCAGCTTTGAGGATATTGATTCTATCTGCCAGTGCAAATGAAAGTAGAATTACCTCAAGGGCAGAACCGATATGCATTGTGTAACGGGTAAGACCGTTGTATGGAAGCACTCCTTGATCTTTCATAACAAAGAGGATAACACCCAATAAGAAAGTCGACCATGCAAGAAGAAAGTAACGTCCAGGACGGTATCCTCTTCGCACGATTATTATCGTCACGGTGAGCATGTAAATCGAAACCACCATGGCGTTGATTTCAATCATATTGTAACTCAACTTGTAGAAACCTGAGATGGCTAAAACGATGCACATTCCATAAATCACAAGGAAGAGCGTAATGAGCTTGTCGAGCTTGGGAAGGGAAGTCTTAACTTGAAGAAAGTTGCGCATAAATACCAGTGCAGATGCTCCAACAAGTGAAGGGAAAATGAACAGAGAATGCTCAGACATCCACGGAATATTTGGCCATAAGTATTGAAATGGATATCCCTGAAGACTGATTTGAGTAAGTCCAATTAATACGATGTACACGACGTAATACAAGTAACTGTTATCGCGGGTGGTGAAGTAAATAAAGAGATTGTAAAGCATCATAACGATGATGATTCCGAAGTAGAGTCCAGACAATAAATCGCTTTGTTTTCTTTTTTCGAGGACGAGTTTTTTTGAACCAAGAACTAAAGGCAATTGGATCTGTTCTTTACCACTTACTTTCATGTAAAAAGTACGCTCTTCTCCTAAAGGAATGTCAATGTCAAATAAATAATTCGGGTCGTTATATTTACGCTTGCCAAAAGCTTGATACTCACCCATCTTGGTCGCGTCAAAAGAGCCGTCTGAGTTAGGGGTATAAAGTTCAACCACGTCAATAAATGGTTGCTCAAGCATTAAAAGGATATTCTTTTCGTCTGAATTGTTTCGAATTGGAATTTTAAGCCAAAAAGAGGATTCAGTAACGCCCATATTTGGGACACGCTTTTCGCTTTTAACGAATGCGTCTGAAGTGACAACATCTTCAATGCGAAGGTTGCTCTCTTTATCTTCTAATAGAAAAACATCACCTCCAATCTTTTGAATTTCGGAGCCTACATAATCCGTTTGTGCATTGGTAGAAAGCGCTAAAACAGTGAATAGTAAGCCGATGATGTACTGACGAATAATTAAAATCATTGAAACTTGAGTTTAACTTCCAGTGACGTAAAGCAGAAACCATGCTTAGTCACAGACAACGGATATTAGTATGTAAATTTATCCATTATATTCGAACAATTCACATTGGCTTAGGACAAGATCGTATTGAACCTCGAACGTTGCTTTCGGACCTGTAATAATCGAGCGCTGGTTAAAATCTTTTCTGAGATTAAAAATTTTCTCCCTTTCTTCGGCATGTGCTGTATCCAGTAATTCAGCATCCATGATTATTGTATATGCTAGAAGATCAGATTTTGGATAGTAAAAGGTTCCATCAACGCCTACAGAACGTTCAATGACGTAGCCCGTTTTTTTGAACATAGGTAATGTGATGTTGGCACAGATTCCAAACAAAGTGCGGACACCTACTTGAGGCGCTATTGCTATCCCTGTTCGGGTAAGAAGCCAACTAACACCATAGCCAGCAACCTTTCGGGAATTCCATAACCCACACAATTCAGCTGCTCCAAAAATAGTATGATATGTGTGTACGATGTCATGAATTCGATCGTCCATATACCCAACAGCGTCTTCCACTGGCAATGGTCGATCTCCACCAACAACTTGCATTCGAATTCCGCCAACAACTTCTTGTGTGTCCTCATCAATTGCGACGATTGCATAAGTTGCAGGGTTATTATACCAGTCGTCTTTGGCCGAAGTGATCTCCGTAATACCATAAATTTTTAATACATCTTGATGCCCTTGGACATACTTTTGAGCCAACTCAGGATTGTCGACAGCGCGAAAGGCTTTTAATCGTAGCATTTCGTAGTTATTTGATTTTCTGAAAAACTTCAGAAAGTGGTTTTCTCAATGATTTGACTTCAGGCTCTCCATTTGTGTGCAGCCTGAAAATGAATATTGGATGATCGCTAATTTGCAAGGTCTCCAATAGCTTGTTTCGTAAGGTGGTGAGTTCGTTTATTACCTCGTTGGATAAGTCAATTCCGTTACCATCAATAAGGCGTTCAAAGAAAAATGTACAGGGAGACATCGGTTGAAGTCCAAGTCCCTGACGAGAAGCTTCAAGCCAACACCGTTCCAATAAACGTCCAGCCTCCAAAAGACCGGCATTCGTCTTGTTCTTAATAGTGATGTACCCAATAGAGCCAGCAGCTTGCATGCTTTTCCGAGCGAGCCCTTCGAAGGCGCCACCACCATTCCACTTTTTCAGTTGATCGATAACTTTCCAATCTTTTGCCATTCTGAATCCAGTTAATTCCCCAGCTGTCAATTCTAGTGTTCGAATGTCGAGACCATTGCGCCTAGTTTCGCTTTCTTCTTTTGTCCAGCAAATCTCATCCAGAAAATCATGGTGTCCTTGTTTCTCCATCATGCGGATTCGTTCCACCGAAGCTATGATCTCTGTCAAAGAATGAACAGTATCGCTATCATTTGTAAAAAGAACTTCAGCATCATCAATCTGACCGCCTTCTTTTGCAATTGCTGAAATCTTATCTTCAGGAATCTTACTACTCGGTGTTAAACCTCTATTTGTGCATCGAAGGTTGATAAACTTGCTGAGTTCATCTTTCGCTCCATCTGCTGTTGTGAACTGAATGCTGCACACTAAGGATTCATCTTGAGATGGGAAGTTGATAACCTTAGCGGCATAACCTAGCTCAAGTGCCTTCAATGATAAATTCTCAATGGCAGCCCCTAATCCAATGAAAGCAGCTTTGCCTTTATAGTCCAATAAAGTATCCGACTGGTATTGATCTTTGAATAAGAATATCGTTTTGTTATATGCAACCCATTTCCACGGTTGTGCATTCCCTCCAGTGGGCGCCAAGATTGCAGCTTCAAGAATGGTGTTTAACTCCAATTCATTCAATAGGACACTTGTTTCCAACTCGACAACCGTTGTTTGCTCAACTATTTGATGGCATTCTTCCCAAGTTAAAGGAGAAGCTTTACGAAATGATTCTTCTGCTGGTTCTTCTTCTTCTAGTTCTATGTTTTCGTTGCAGATCAACTCATCCATATCCACAAAGTACCTGCCCGAGTCTTGAAACTCGTTAAGAATAATTCTTCGGTATACATTTGCGGCAACGGCCCCTCCAAGGGTAACATCAGCAGCCAATTGTGGCCACGTTGTTATTGTTTGCTCTATTTCGAGCATTGATGCCTTGAGTTTTGTAGAAATAGTAGATTCTCCCAGCATAGGCATAATATACGGAATCTTCTGCTCGTTTGTTAGCCCTTTTAGTTTTGTAGAGTCCAGGTGTCCAATATATCCGTGTAATAAGGGTCTGTCGGGCTCCAGGTCAAAGCGTTCAATATCCATAGTACCACGATCATTCATGTCCATAATGACAGGGATTCTCAGTGCCTTGGCTTTTTCACGCAATCGAATTTTAATGTCCAAGCCATCGCATTCGTCAACTAAAACATCCAGTTGTCCATCTTTGGAGAAAAAGTCATCAATGGTATCCTCTGTCAATCCTTCATGAAAGCACGTTACCTTAACATAAGGATCAATTTCCGCAATTTCTCGTGCAAGAGAGACTGTTTTCTTAATTCCTAGATCTGCGATTCCAGCACGAATTCGGTTGTAATTACTCAGGTCAAGCACATCGAAATCAGCAATTCGAATCTCACCAAAACTGTGTTCCATTGTCATTGTTACCGCAATGGTTCTTCCTACAGATAAACCCACCACGCCTACTATTTTCTGACTCAAGATGTCACTTTCGGCTTGGGTAATCTTATGTTGATTACGATTTGTTTTTACTTCATAAAATTCTTTCCGATCAAGAATGTGTACGAGTGAATTGTTCCAACTGTAGTAAACCCAAACCCCGTATTCTTCGCTTGGAGTTCCGTTTAGGTGTTCCGAAACAAGTAATTGTGTTTTTTCTTCAGTATTTTTTTGTTTAGGAAACCTTAATTTGATCAATTCTGTAAGCTGTGAATTGAGTTCATCAAACACACGAATTTCTTGATTTGATTCGAGAAGTTTTGACAATTTTACAGCGTCTTTTTCAGATGACAATCGAAAAAGTTGGACTTCTGTAGTATTGTTGTGAGCGGATGTATTTTTTGCGAGAGCTTGGAGTTTCATCTTCATAACTAGGCAATTAGTTTGGAAAGTGCCTGAGGAATTTGACAAAGATAAAGATACTGGTGCATCAAAAAACCAATTCAAAAAATGGATTTAGGATAGCCACCAAAGCATCAGGTATTATCTGCAATTTTTTACCGTATAAATCACGTTTATTATGTGTATTTTTGGTGTTTCAGAAGTGCTGTCAGGGCAAAGTATAGGTGCATTTTTAGCTAGGTTTGTAACAAAATAATATGTATTTTAGAAATTCCGATTAACCGATTTAATACGATTTAGGAATCATAGAATGCAAACAATTTAGTTTATGAATGAGGAGAAATTAAAAGTGCTGTACGTGGACGATGAAGTCCACAATCTGACTTCTTTTAAAGCAACATATCGAAGAGATTTTGACATCTATTTTGCTGAAAGCGCCAAGGAAGGATTAAAGGTGCTGGAAGAGAATGAAATCCATATCGTGTTGTCTGACCAACGAATGCCTGTTATGACGGGCGTTGAGTTTCTGAAGATTCTAAAAGAAAAATATCCTGATACCATCCGTATTCTTATCACTGGCTATTCAGACATCGAAGCTGTTATTGACGCCATTAATCAAGGGCAGGTTTATCGTTACGTTTCCAAACCTTGGGATCCACAGGATTTGCTTTTGGTCATTCAACAGGCGCATGAAGTCTATTCGCTGCGTATGGAAAATGTACGATTGATGGAAGAATTGAAAGTAGCCAACAAACAATTAGAGTTTATCGCGCGACAGAATTTACTTTCGTAGGGTCTATGATCTTCGTTTAAACAATTTTGGATCTTTCAGGTAATCATCTAAATCAATGTCTTCTTTGTATCGGGCTTGTTCATCTTTGTTCTAAAGGTCCAATATAAAAGCAAGCAGACATACTACCAGCACAAGGACAACAATTACAAAACCGATGAATTCTTGCGTTTTCAATTTCCACCGTATAGTTCCATCGGGATGATAATCTCCCAGCGGATTTATCGGCAGCACAAATTTCACCAGTTCGATAGGTGGAAGTTCTTGACAAAAGAATACATAGATTTCGGGACCTTCATCATATTTCAAGGGAAGCGGCAAAGAGTCATCCAAGTTTAACTCTTCTCCAAGAACAATTGTTACCTTTTTTGAATTGCTGAAATGAATACTGCACATTGCTGGAATGTTTAACTCCTCGCAAACATATTCTAGTTTAAAATCGTTGATGCACAGGTCAAGAAAGGGAGTCCACCGATCGGTAGCGTCAACTGAAATGAATCCTTTATAATGATCTTCAACGATGTATTTACCAATCCCCAATTCTGGACGGTCGTTTCCTTGCCAGGCAATGTGCCAATTGAACCCATTGCTGAATTCTAGATTGATCCCTAAATCGAAGTTGTCAAAATCAGCGTAGAAAAAAGAATGTTCGTTTCGGTTAATCTCGTAGTAATCTACGCGTATAATTTTCTGTCCTAAAATCTGCTCCTTAATTGTGTTCTTCATGCAGGATTTACTTATCGCACTTCTTGACTATGCTCTTTTATTGATGATATCAGACGCGTTTTTCATGGCCGATACTCTTCAATTAAATCCCTAATCTGTTCCATGTCTTCCATAGAAAGGCCTCTGATTCGGATACGTTTTCCTGCGGCTGAATGAATAGTGAGTTTGCAAATCGTTGGTGTCATATTACCAGAAGATTCAGCAATGGGATCGTCTTTTTCTTCTAAGGTGATGTTCGCAACAGCATTCATGGGAATCCTTTTCCGAATAGAAGGAAAGGCTCTTTTGTGGTAGCTCAACTCGCGGGAGGTGACAACAAGTTTGGAATTTTGGTTAAACAAAATGTGCAGGGACATCAATGCGATGCAAGACCACATTATTACAGTTGCCAAGAAGGTCATGGGTAGGACCTGGAGTCCAATAATTTCTTCTTTTCCCAATGCGCTGCCAATTGCCCAAATGCTGGCCATAGGTATAATAAAGACGACAATTAGGGATACGACAGTGAGCTTCCTCCATTTTACAATGGTTGTGCCTTCTTTTTTCTGTATTCGCAGTCGTTCTTTACTAAATAGTTTCATGTTCTGTAGTGGTCGGAAGCTTCACACGAGTGGATCGCTACCGAAATATAGTACTACAAGATAGGAATGATTTTCAAATCAAGAGGATTGTCAGATTGATCTACCTGAGACAGTCGACACATGGTTTTTATTTCAGGCCATAATCCATTTTGGAATCCAGATTCTCTCAAAGACTAGGTATGCGAGGGTAGTATGAACCGCAACCAATGTGTGGGTATAACTTACGTTGCTTTTCGGCTATGTTCCTTTAATAATGAATTCATCCGTGGAAGGAAATATAAGAAGACTAGAATATAGAGTGGTATTCCAACCAATAAGTACAATAGGACTTCACCAGTTGAATCCGACTTGTTAATTGCTTTGAAAAATTGAGTTAGACGAATAACAGAGCCGACTAAACAACCAACAAACCCTAGAAAGGCCAGTAAATAAATTGCTAGATAAATGAGCGGGTATTGTTCAGCGAACGAATTAAGGAAATTCACTGAGATAATTATAGTATATCCTATTAGTGCTGCTATCGATAACCGAGAATAAGAGTTCTTAATTTCGATTGCATTAAGCATCTCACTTGAGCGATTCGTTGTGCCCATTTTAATCTCTGATAGCTGAATTCCTCTGCCCTCGAGTAGCAGAGATGCTTGTCTTATGATCTCTTCATCATAGCCATAAAACGTTCCGTTTCTGCAGACATCCATGAGCTTTTCATTGCTCATCGCTTCAAGTTTATGGATGGATTCTTCTGAATTTGTCATTGCTCGTAATGGTGCTTAGTAGTGCTTTTCCATTGTTTCTCGAATATAGGAAATTTATGACACACGCGCTGATCTGAAGCTGTCGAAGTGCTCTTGAAGAATGGGTTTCGAAATGCAACGAAACATTAGTTCCGTTGAAGGATTACAAACCCATATTTTTCGAATAGGGTATTAAGCTCTTTGAAGGCCTCATTTGGTATGAACCACATGTTTGGAACGCCTGTGCTTGGATAAATTTGAGAACATTCGAAACAAACTTCCATGTCGAAGTGAGCCGTCTAACCATGCGCCGATGCTGAGTTCTTCACCTTAGGTTTCGACCGCCGGAGAAAGCTTTAGCGCAAGCATTCCAATATCCAACGATCTAAATCTGATCCAATAAATCATCCGATACAGGTTTCTGTTTTTTCTCTTCTTCCCTTGCAGTCTTGATTCCATACACAAGATAGGTGATCACAATTGCCTTCCAAATGATGCCACTAAAAAGACTAGAAGGTTCAGCCCAAGCAAGTAGCAGATTGATTAAAACATAGAGTCCTAAACCAATGACCATGGCTAAAAAAGCCTTGTAATAGGACCAGATCCCCAATCCAATAAAGATGGCCGCAATGGACCAGTCGATGATTCCAAAAAGAAGCTCATGACCCAATATAACGTAAGCTTCCATATACCCAACAATCACGTACAACCCTGCTACAATAAACAAGGCATAGCGTCCCTTATTGAGTGATTTATTGGTTTCCCCAATCACCCCTTGCTTCTTACGGTCTTCGATAACTACTTCGCGGGCATCTTCCTTGTAATCGGCACACGTTCCTTCGAACGAGGCTACCTCATTGGTAATACCGCAAATCATTCCTTGTTTAGGGTTGAAAGCTCTGTTTGTGCATACTGAGCAGAATTTCAGTCGTTCTTCACGTGTCATAGTTTTTTTATTGGTTAGGGATAACTGGCTGAATTTAATCAATTTTTTCTGTTACGTTTCTTCTCCCACTTCGGCCAGCTCAATGCATAACCTCAGCGTTCTGTCTAATGTTTACCATCTAATCGTCTAACATCTTTACACTGAGCGACTCGTGCTGAACACTGTGCGTAGTCGAAGTGTGAAGTAACGAAGTGTAACAACTAAATCCTTAACTTAGTTAAATGGAGAAATCACTTGGAATATTCGAGAAATATCTATGGCTTTGGGTCTTTTTGTGCATGCTAATCGGTGTAGCCTTTTCGGTCTATATCCCTGAATTTAGTGTTTGGTTAAACAATTGGAAGATTGGGAACGTATCCATTCCTATCGGGATTTGTCTGTTTTTAATGATGTATCCCGCATTGCTCAATTTTCAGATGAACGAAGTAAAGAAGCTCATGAAAGCTCCCAAGCCAATTCTGCTCACCTTGCTTTCAAATTGGATAGTAGCTCCAGTAGTAGCTGCAGCATTGGCATACTTTTTCTTAGAAGGGAAAAACCAACTAATTGTGGCACTCATCCTTTTAGGATCAAGTCCATGTACGGCAATGGTCATCGTTTGGGGAAGTATGGCCAAGGGGAACCAAGAGCAAAATGTGATTACGACAAGCATCAATACCCTAACGATTATGTTTCTATACGCTCCGGTAGTCGTCTTGTTAACAGGCGTGCAAGGAATCATTATCGACCGTTATGAGCTATTTATTTCTGTGCTTGTCTTTATTGGTTTTCCAATGATTGCGGGTTTTCTGTCAAAAAAGATCTTGATAAAAAACAAAGGCATCGATTGGTTCGAGAACACCTATCGACGCATTGTGGGAAAGATTGCCATCGTGGCATTGCTCATTACGCTAATCGTCTTGTTCGCACTGAATGGTGAAGTAATGATTCAGAACCCGCAAGAGATGTTACTGGTTTCAGTACCTCTTCTTCTTGGCTTTGCAGTCGTGGTGGCGTTTAATATCATCATTACCAGAATTTTTAAATTGAAATACAAGGAAGCCATTATCACCGTGCTCATTGGGTCTTCAAGTCACTTTGAAATTGCCATTGCAACGGCCATTGCTTTATACGGTTTGGGCTCGCAAGCAGCACTCGGAACTACAATGGGCTTGTTCTGGGAAGTTCCTATCATGCTCGGACTTGTGTATCTAGGCAAGTATTTCCACCGAAAAGGATTTTGGAAAGATTGAGTTAGGAGTGATGGAAGTGTACCTCCCCCCTGTAATAAATCCACCTTTTTACAAGAAATAATCTGCATTTTTTCTAACTTCACTGAACGACTATACTTTTTATTAAACCACAATTTGGACTAACATGAAAACATTTAAAAACGCACTAAAAAACAGTATCGCATTATTCTTTTTGGGAGGAGTTCTACTCGTCTCTTGTTCAGATGGAACCGATGAATCAACGTCAAACAATGACCCCCTAGAGTCCGCAGGAATTGGTGATGTGGATACTACCTTAGCAGACATTGATACGAACCAAGTGTTGGCGTGGAACACCATGCGCACGAACGCGGAAAGTGTGCAAAATTGCGTTGGTGAACTGACCAATCATTTTTCAATAGTCAGACCAGACGAAACGGTTGATTCCATTTATGTTTACATTGGTTACGATGCTGATCCTGACGCTGAATATCCAATTACCTTATATCCAATTGCCTCAAGTGCAGACACGATGGGTAATTTGAAGTGTTTACAATATTCACACCTTGTAAATGGTTCAATGGATACGTTACCTGTGTCCGTTGCTAGGCATACAAGTAGGGAAGATGCCATAACCTTGGCAGACGCAAAAACGCGCATTGGTCGTTGGATAGACGATACAACACGAAATAATTGGATCGCTGCAGTTTGCAACGACAGAAATGGAGATAAAATGGGGCAAATATTTGTCATTAAAACGGTAGACATGGTTCCAGAAGATAAGCATGAATGTTACTTAGCTTTACACGAGGATAGCGCGGCTATTGGTGGCTACCATGGAGACCTGATCATTGTAAACACCCGAACGCATGAAATTCTTCAGCCGGCACCAATTAGTCAGGCAGATATGTCTGGAGTGATAGAGGATGTTGTCCGATTGGTTCCACCCTTTAAACCTCTTGAGAAAGCGAATTTTGGATTGCTCAAGATGCTTGGAATAAAGTGAATCTATTTCACGATTTACTTGCATATGCTTCACCACTAGTGCTTTTCGTGGGCACTTTTGTTGGAATTTATTGGTTCAAATGGCTCGATAGAAAAAGTAAGTGGATCCTTATTTATCTAATTGTCAGTTTAGGGATTGATATTGCTTCTAGAATAGTTTCGACGTATAATGAGAACAACCTAATAATTCTACCGCTGTATAGCGTGCTCGAACTCCTCATTATCGCAAGCATCTATTGCCATTTAGGGGTCAAAAAAATGCTGCTCATTCCTTTAACTGTGTTAGGGGCCATTTATATCGTGGGTGAAATCGTGTACATCGATTCCTACAATGTGAAGTCCTTTCAATCGTACGCGAAAATAGCCTCGTCATTTGTGATTGTTCTGCTCGCACTGCAGTTTTTCACTCAGAAATTGAAGTCGGATAAAGAAATCTCACCAGAGTTGCAACGGCTCAATTTGGTCATGTTGGCTTATTTCGCGTTGAATCTGCTGCTGCTTCTCCCGATTAATCTGATGATCAATCAAATTGCGACATCTATCATTTACATCTGGTATGCCTACCTTGGAGCAACCGTTTTATTTTATTCATACTTATCCGCTTTCCTATGGAAGAATGGCAAGACCCGGAAACAATTACACTGTGGGTAATTATCGCAGTCGTCTTTTTATTGGTATTGCTGGGTTTTATCACCCTGCTTATTCGGGCAATGTTTCAGAAAATTGTACGAACGAAAATGGCCGAGTCCAAAGCAAAGTTGGAGTACCAGGAAAATTTGCTCGACACTGCGATTAAAACACAAGAAATCGAACGAAAACGAATTGCTGATGATTTGCACGATGAATTAATTTCAAAATTGACCGTTCTTCAGTTAAAAGAACAAATTAGAGAAGAGAATGGTGAATCAGCCATCATCGTCAATGATTGTATTTCTGTGGCAAGAAGAATCTCGCATGATTTGAGTCCACCCTTGCTAGAGTTTATGTCGCTCGATGAGCTGGTAAGAGAGTTGTTGCTTCCATGGCAAGAATTGATAAAAATAGACTACCGAGAAGATTTGCGCGTGGACATTGAACACGACAAGGATTTTAAAATTCAATTTATCCGAATCATTCAAGAGGTAATTACCAATATGTCGAAGTACGCGCAAGCAAGCGAATTAAGTGTGCATCTGCGCCAAAGTGCCAACAAATTAATTGTATTGATAAAAGACAACGGGGTTGGTTTTGATCCGTCGGAAAAGAAGAAAGGACTGGGGTTGCAAAATATAGAAACCAGGGTTCAATTCTTAAAGGGTAAATTTCGAATCAATTCAGCAATAAATAAAGGAACTTCCAGTCTCTTTATCTTCGATCTTAAAACGACACGAACATGAAACAAATTCCAGTAGCGATAGTTGATGATGACGCACTCATCGTTGAATTAGTTAAAACCTATCTAGATCAACAAAGCGAAGTGGATGTTGTAATGACCGCAAAAAGTGGAGAGGAGTTTTTATCTCTTTTGAGCGAACAAGAAAAGTTGCCCGAAGTGCTCTTACTCGATCTGAAAATGGAAGAAATGAGTGGGGTAGAAGTGACCAGTGCATTGCAAACGACCCATCCAGAAATAAAGGTGATTGTCATGTCATCCCATTATAAATTGTCTTTTATGGGCTTTATGCTCAAGTCTGGGGTCTCGGCATTTATTCCAAAGGGCATTTCCCCTGCTGAACTGCTTACCATTATCAAGGAAGTTGCCGAAAATGGACATTTCTTTTTGCCCGAGCAATTGACAATTCTGCGAAATCAAATTTCTTCCAAGTCGCCCAAGCCCGTATTGGATGACGCCAACCAGCTTTCAGAAAGAGAACTGGAAATATTGAAATTGATTTGTCAACAAAAAACAGCTCCCGAGATTGCAGAGATTTTGTTTATTGCCACCAGAACCGTAGAAGGCCATAAGAACAATTTGTTTGCAAAAACAGGCGCTCGAAACACCGCAGGCTTGGTAATTTATGCCATTCAAAACCAATTGATTGACGCTTCAACAATTCCTTTGATCTAAATGAGCCCAAGTAGTACTACCTGAGCTCATTTTTATCAATTACAGTACTTTAATCTTCCCCATTATTTCGATGAACAAACGGGTCAATTCAGAAAGTGTTTTTTGGTTTTCCATTGACCCTAGCGCCAAGTTGTTCACCGTTTCTTCATTCAATCCTTTCTTCTCAATTGCTTGGGCGATTAAACTTCTCACCATTCGCAATTGAATATCATTTGGTGGGATTGTAGTTCTGTCCAAACTGGATTCATCGCCCGCACTATTGGCTTCAATAACGGGAATATCAGTTCTTGGAGGATCAGAAGACAGTACATTTTCAAACGTAGGCGCATTGGCCGTTCTGCTTCCCAATTCCCATTTTTCTTGTGGAATTTCAAGGAGTTTGAGTATGGTCGCAATAACAGACGTATGATCGTAAGGCGTATCTCCTTCTGCTCTAAACACCGTCGACTGTTTAATTTGTGGAGAAACCAAGATCAAGGGAACACGTACACCAAAACGATCGAAATTGAAATTGCCCTCGCTTGCAGCAGGTGACGGAGTTCCATCCGCTGGATTTGCCCAAGGTGCTTTTGCTCCCCAAGGTGTTGGCACATGATCGTATGTACCTCCGTGCTCATCAAAATTGATTATAAACAAGGTTTCTGCCCAGGCATCTTTGTTGGATGTCAACGCTTCATAAATGCTTTGCACAAATTTTTCACCAGGTGCTAAATTTGTTGGCGGATGATAATCTGTCCCCGGAAACCCGATATCCCACAACAAGAAAGGAACTTCCAGACCCCATGAAGGTTCCAGAAAACTAAATTTCGGAAGGGTTCCTGCTTTGGCGTTTGCAAGGAAAGCATCCATACTGTCAAAATGAGCGTCAAACTTCGGATCTTGCAATTGATTCATCAAATCTCGGGTGTATGAATATCCGTCAAGTCCCAAAATGTCCTCGAACAAGGTTCCATCACTGTAATACTGCATCCAGTCTGATGTTGTACCCAATCCATTTTCAGAGAGCACATTCCACAGCGTTTTTTGATTGAATTGTGGTCCCTTTGGTTCACTTATGCCCGGCCATGAATAATTTGTTCCTCGGTTGTTTACCCACGCTTCTAGCTGATTTGTACCTGCGTTCATTCCCAATGAATTTCCACATGCCGCAAATGCCCTGTTGCAGTTTGTTTGTGTTGGGACAGAGCAAAAATACTGATCAGAAACCGCAAAGTTCTTCGCCAGTCCATTCAGTACTGGAAGCTCTTCAGGCGTATACGATTGCATGATTTGTTCAGGAAAGTAATTGAAGGTTTCAAAATCTTGATAGAACCCGCCCATTGTTGCTGGCTCAGGAGTGAGGGGCGTAAGGATACTGCCATTACTGCCAAACACTTGAGAAGTAACATGGCTAAATTCCTCATGCGGATCGTGAATTGGAACGTTCATGTTGTTGTTTGTTCCTTTTACAACGTATTGCTTATTTCCCTTTGAATCCAAATTGTAAAAATCAGTGCTTAGCCCATCATAAGTGGGAGGACTTTGCTCAGGAATATTTACAAGTGGAGGATTTGCTGCGTCGTATAGCCAACCAAGAACCTGATCCGTAGATCGGTTTTCAAGCATAAGGTATACGATGTGTTTGATTTTTGACATAGCTTAAGTTCTATTGATATAAAAATAGTTTGCCAAGAATGAATCCATTCTTGGCAAACACATTGGTAATGTAGACTTTAGACGTAGTACTTTAGCTAAGTACTATGTTAATAACCTCTTGGTCTCCATTTTTTGATGTTGTGAACGTTATATCAGTAGTTGCATTTTCTACCGACCAGTTGTTCATTCTTTCGTACATTTCAAAGCTTCCCAGAGGAGTGTACTTACCCGTAGATGTATCGAGCTTGGCTAGAACGAAATTTAAGTAGCTTTCTGTGTTCATACACGAAGGAAAACTTGCACTAGCTTCGATATACTGTCTTGGATATGTACTACCAGGAGCAATTAACTCATCATTCCATACCCCTACAGCGTTCATACATTTGCTGCTTCCAAGTTGAACTTGTACTAAATCTGTTGTGCTATTTTTGATATTCACGAATCCACCGTATCCCATAATATTAATTGTTAAGTTTTCCTACTCTGTTTAAAAGAGGCTTTTCGGATTCCGCCAGCGCATTCAAAAGGAAAATTGGTATAGCTAATTAATCGAATAATGTTCCTTTGTTCTGCCCTACAAACATCGGGAGATTAGACAGTTGGAGAATGAAAGGAACTACGTGTTTCAATGAAACACGTAGTTCTACGCGGTAGATTTTAGTGAATGATGAATTTGGAATTATGAGTTATGAATGTGGAGTGATGAGTGATGCGCTGAACCCTGAGCTTTTACATTGAACTTTGAACTGAACACTGAACGATTTATTCTGAACCCTGAGGCTCTCGAAGGGAGAAGAAGTTAGGCATTTACATTTTTATAAGCCACCCTTCGAGAGCCTCAGGGTTCGGTTTATCCAACATCTGTGCACTGAGCGTAGTCGAAGTTTGCACTGAGCCTGTCGAAGTGTGAAGTAACGAAGTGTAACATCCAATATCTATATGCTATCGCACCCTGTACCCAGCCCAATAAAGCATAGTCAATATCGCACCAGCCAAAACGACCAAGGAGAGTAATGGTCCCCAAATAGGTCGTTTTACAAAGTCCAAATCTTTGTCGATATAATGGTTCCACATAGGGCCCGCCAGAATTAGCCCGCCAATTAGGTTCGTAATTGCGAAGGACAAAAAAGGAATTGGGATCGGAGCGATGACCCTATTTATAACGACAGTCCAAAGCATTCCAAATATGATTGTTGGAGCAATAAATTTGCTTTTCTCAACCTGCTTAAGGTTGTCTGAAAACAACAAGGCTCCAAAAAACGACGTGCCAATAAGGGAGAATAAGATGATTGTTAGTTTGGTAAATAGTCGCATGGTTTGAATGCTTGTAGATTATTTGTCCGATTTCAAAGCTACGATTTTGTGTCGATCCTCTCCTATTTTAGAATTTTAAGCCTACTTTCATACTCAAGATCTTCCAGCCCCTCAAATACTGATACCTGTTTATAATAATCACTTCCTGTTTCCGTAATCTTTACTATTAAATCAGGGCTATTTGGAACATGATCTAGTTTGTTCCATTGTCTATTTCCTTTTATTAATTTGAGCCGATAAGTACATTCATCGATCCAATTAATTTGAAGTTTAATTTTTGTCCCTTTGGTTTTATTTTTTTCGAATTGATACTTTTCAGTCCTTTTAATCAATGTTCCAGGCCCATCTTTATCAATATTCTGAAATTTTCCAATTCTGAAATTTTGGCATTCGGGGCTCTGCGCATAATGCGTAAAGGGAAAGGAGGCTAAAATGATTGTTTGGATTATGCGTTTCATTCTTTAAAACGTTTGCTTCTCGAATTTACATATTTCTAGAATTAGACTGAACTGAACACTGAACGATTTATTCTGAACCCTGAGGCTCTCGAAGCAGAAGCCTGCACGGGGTGTAGGTGCGGTTATTGTGCGTTCTAATCTTCTTTGGTTTCAGTTGTCCGCTTAATTAATTTGTGATAAATCAAGATTATAATAACACAGGAAATCCAATAATACAATGATATACCTACAAAATATATCAAAAACAGAACTGAATAGCCACTTAAGTATTCCAACCAATTCGATGACCAGTGTTTTTGAATTAAACCAAAATCATCGATAATAACGAATGGCCAATAAATCAAAGTGTAAAGCACAAAGAGATATTTAAATATTTTGAGTCCTATCTTAAACGAGTTTTTCAATTCTATGATATCAATTTAAACTTTAGCAATATCTTTTGCAGTATGACGAAAGCTACCTGCACAATTCTTATATGCTCTCAAACTACTCAATATACGAAGACCGAATGCTATTTGTTGTCGAGTGTTGCAATCGCCTCATTCGTAATGGCTTTTTCCTGATCCATACTTCTGACTGGTTACCGGTATTTTGGCGAAATCCTTTGTGTGTACGATTCCCACCGCTTTCTTAAAGATAAGAATAGTTTAATCGGATGTGAAAAGACTTTGGAAATCAGGTATTTGTTGCAACTATTTAGGGGGGAAGATTGAGTAGTTATACGTATTGACATTGGTTCAGATGTTACTTAGCTTTGAAAAGTATATGCTTTACGTGAAACAACGTGAGCATATCAATCAATCTACAATTGCATGATTAATTTACCACAAATTGGATTAACTTTTACGGATGGAGACGAGTGGGAAGAGTTTTGTCAGAGTTGCCTTAAAATAAAGCATCAACATAATAACTTTAAATCGGTTCCTGCTGATGATGGCGATGGTGATTGTGGATTAGATGGATTTAATTCAATTGGAGACGCCTACCAATGTTATTGTCCTGAAAAAGAGTACACAGACAAGGAACTCTATGAACATCAAAGAGATAAAGTAACAACTGATATTCAAAAACTGTATGACTATAAAGTCAAGTTGAAGAAGATTTTAAACGGGAATAAAATCAAAACCTGGCATTTTACAACCCCGTTATTAAAATCGAAACAACTAATCCATCATTGTAATACAAAGGAGAAACTAGTCAAAAGTTGGAATTTGGATTTCATAGATGATGATTTTCAAATTGGCCTAAAAGATTATGAGTATTTCCTGCCTGAAATTCCGTTGGTGATTTCGTCAAGCAAGGTTTTATATCCAATGAATTCGCGAGGGATAGATTTTCCAGCAGAAGAACCCTCATCGCAGCTTATAGAAGACTATAAGGCTACGTACGAAAACAATAAGTTCGTCGAAAATGGGTTAAGAAAGAACGAAAAACTATTTTCAAAAGTTGATGGAAAGGACTACGCCGAAAATATTATAAAGTTGACGGACTCGAACATAGAATACAATATAATCGGAGAGAGCATTTTAAAACTTTGGTCGAATGCATACGACAAGCAGTATGAGAAATTCGTTCGAGTAAGAAAGACTCTAGAAAAAAGAATCAAGCACGAAAGTTTAATACCTGTAGCCAATAACCCAGAAAAACTTAAAGAAATAAAGGAGATAGTTAAAGAAGCATTAAACAATGAGTTCCCTCATTTTTTATCCGAATCGAATAAAGAAGAGTTAACCTCTTATTTAGTGTCATATTGGGTATTGGAATGTTCATTAGATTTTAGCTAAAGATGGAGAATAAGTTCATAACATTTACGGAAAGGGCTACCCCATTATATCCGAATTATCGTCCAATGTACAAGGTGTCTCAAATTTTGTTGATTCTGCATTATAATGGATATGCTGGGAAAGCAAGCCTTTTGAAACTACACCTCTTTTCTTGGGCGTTAAAGTCAGATAAAAATCTTGAAGACTTAAAGTTGTTTGTGACGTCAAACTACCAAAATAAGCTACATTTTTTCGGAATTGAGTCAACCTTAAATAGAGCCCTTAATCTGGCGTACGCGGAAAAACTCGTTGATTTTAAAAATGGCAGCTATTCGCTGCTTGATAAAGGAAAGGAGTTTGCAAAATCACTTGACATAGATGACGAACTATTTGTCAATGAAAAGTCTGTTTTACAGTTGATTGGTAAGAAAATACCCGAAAAGAGAATTAATAATTTAATAAGTCAATGGAAGAATGTTTAAAATAAAAGCGTTAAAAGTGACAATCACAACTGATAAGGGGGTTTATGGTACTCCCCTTCTCACGTTTTCTGATGGCTTGACCATTTTAAAGGGGTTTAACTCGACGGGTAAAAGCACATTGTTTCAATCAATTTTATATTGTCTTGGTCTCGAAGAATTAATAGGTGGAAAAAATGAGAAAACGATGCAATCCGTCCTTAAAAGTGAGATTTTAGATAACAGTAATAAGATTGAAGCCAACGTTATTGAATCAAATATTCTACTTGAGATTGAAGGAGTAAAATCAGTTACGGTTAAAAGGTTTATTAGTAGTGAATCAAAGAAACCTGGATTAGTGGAGGTTTATGATGGAAAACTTTTGACAGAACCGAATCAATATGATTCTTCTCCAATGTATGTTCATGACAAGGGAGCTGCGGATAATGAAAATATATTTGGATTTCATTCATTTTTAGAGAAATTAATTGGCTGGAATTTACCCGATGTAAATTATAGAGATGGGAGGCAGCGTAAATTATATTTGCAGAACATTTTCCCAAGTTTTATTATTGAGCAAAAAGCTGGATGGACTGATTTTTTGGCTACTATTCCCTATTATTCATTGTTGGATAAAGAGACGAGGGCATTAGAGTTCCTTCTAAATTTGGATTCATGGAAAATCCAACAAAAAAAATCGTTAATCAAACAGGAGAAAAACCAAATATTGGAATCATGGAAAGAGCTGTTTACTGAGTTGAAGTCCTTATCTCACCAAATTTCATGCGAAATACGTGGAGTAGATAGCAATCCATCCATTTTGGAATCCTCAAATTCTCTTTATTTATTGTATCCAACAGAAGAACGCAACTTTGTTTTGGCAGACTACATTCAGAACCTTGAGAGTCAATTTAATGAAATAAAGAATATAGAAATCCCCAACATTGGTGATCAAGCATCAGACAATGAAAATAGAATTAGTGAATTAAACGAAGTTTTAAGTGGGGCTTCAATTAATTTGTCGAATCAAATTAATCGTAAAAACTTAGCGATTAGTAAATACAAGTCTTTCAAAGAAAGACTCATTGAACTTGAAAATGATAAATTGCAAAATGAATATCATTTAAAAGTTAAGAAGAAAGGAGCTGAATCGGGCTTTGCAATCGCCCATGATAATTGCCCTTATTGTAGTCAAGGACTAAATGATTCTTTATTGCCAAAGGATATTGAAATTGTGCCGATGCAAATTGAAGAAAATCTTGATTATCTGAAGGCACAGATTAATTTAATTAAAATTTATATCCAGAATCATGAAAATGACATAGAACACTATGATTTGGGCATCAATTCTCTTAACAATAAAATTTCTGAAACTAGGAGTGAGATTAGATCTCTTAAAACGCAATTAGTTAGTGATAATAGGTTGCCTTCCATTGAATTGTTAGAAAAGAGAATCAAATTGAAGGCGAGATTGGAATTGTATCAAAGAAAGTATGAAGACCTTACTCTGTTTCAAGAAAAGTTTAAGCGCCTTTCTGATGAATGGGTACATGTACTAGGAGAAGAGAAATCCATACCAAAGCTATTATCTCCATTTGACTTCAAAAAAATATCTGAGCTTGAAACTAAATTCAAATCTTTACTGGGAGAGTTCCATTATAGGAGTAAGCCAATAGAAAGTATAACGATTTCTAGGGAAACCTTAATGCCGGTGGTTGATAGGTATTCATTAAAGTTCGATTCGTCAGCGAGTGATTTTACTCGCGCAATTTGGAGCTTTATAATTGCATTGAAAGAAACCTCAGAGGAATTCGGGGGGAATCACCCCAATCTTTTTATACTTGATGAACCTGGACAACAAGAAGCGGGAGACAATGATTTACAATTCTTACTAAAAAGACTTGGCGAATATACGAATAGCCAATCTATTGTGTTTTCATCGTTTCATCAATCTGAAGAGACATTCTTGGCATGTACGAAAGATGTGAGGTTTAAATTAATTGACTTAGGTAAAGAGAAGTTTATCAAGAAGATAGAAGGTTAGAACTATAGTGGTAGGAAGATCTTTCCAGTTACCCTTCCAACTTCACCCCCTTAAAAATCTCCTTAATCATTTCACAAGGATCTACATCTAGCGCCAAAGCAATCAAATAAAGTTCTCTTGCTCTTAATTGAGTAGACTCGTTCAAAGTCAATTCACTCATCCGTGATTTGCTTATTCCCGTCTTTTTTGAAATCTCAGCTTTACTCGCTGACTTCTTAGATAAATACTGTCCTAATTCAGTCATGAATTTTCAATTATCGTTACTCAAATTTAGGTTTCTCGACTGATAGTTTAGAAAATCTGGACTATAATTTTGATTTATTCCAGAAACTAATTACTTTAGTCCTGAAATACGAACTATAATTTAGAAAATCCAAACTTTAGCATCATGTCCAACAAAGAACTAATCATTTCCCTTATCCAACAAGACCTCAAACACAGCCAACTCATCGTAGGCCTGGACCAACTCGGCTTAGAAGCATCCGAAAGACATTGCCTTCAACTCTTAGACATCGTAGCCAATTTAATGCAAGTGCCCGAAGGAACCGTAGAGTTCGACTGGGGCAGCGTCTACATCACCTACATGGCAGAATGCAAAGGCATAGAAGTAGAGTACACCGCAGATTCCCTGCGTCCCTACGCCGAATATTGTTACAATGACCTCTGCGAGATCTTAAATCAAGCACACGCGGGCTAGGTTCACGTCCAGTTCGTCAATCACGGGGTCTCCTTCAAAAATCATTCTTTCCAACCCGTCATTCCTAATTCATCACGCATCATTTATGATTCATAATTTCAAGAATATTATTCCTCTTCCAGTCCAAACCCGTTCTTCCAACCAAATTCCCAATGGTTCAATCCAAATTTTAGAAGCGTCTACTCATATTCCATTCCCTACAGACCATATTCTCTCATCAAAAAACCATATTCCAAGACCGTAAGGCCAAACGATCGTTCCTCCCAAATCTATGATCTAAGCTCCAAGCTTTAGTACAGAATCTGTTGCCCATATTATGGAAGGTGTAAACCATATTACGCATGCTTCAACCCATATTATCGTTGCTTCACGTCATATTATCGATGCTTCACGCTAAATTATTGAAGTAAAAACGGGAAGGGCGCAATGGCTAAAAAACCCTATAAACACTAACGATCAGAATAGATCACCTACAAAAGAATATATGCACGCATAGCACATTAACAAATCTTTAACACGTTTTCAGTGAGCGTTTTTCATCCACAGAGTTACAGATGATTAACAAACGTCGGCGAGATCATTTGCTGAGCGTCAGCATCCAAGACGTAGTCGACACGTAAAACAAATCGTTATGAAAAAGTCAGAACGAAACAAGTTGCACATGTATCGCCGAGTTCGCGAAGTGTGTAACGCTCACGAAGAAAGCTGGAATGGAGTACCAGCATTCGAGGAAGCTTTTACAGTTTTCAGTGAGAAGGTAGCTCTAGTAGGAGAACTGGGAGTGTCTCAGTCCCACATTACAACAGGCGTTAAACACAGGCGCGAAACGCAGCTGGAAGCAGCAACAGAAAGCGTGATGCAATGTGCGGCGGCTTTGCGTTCCTTCGGTGTGGCAACAGGAAACGTTCAGTTGGTAGACCTGGTAGATATCAGAAGATCAGATATTACCCAAACAACCCTGAACGGTGCCATTGTGCGAATCGGCGGAATTGTTCAAGAAGTTGAGAAGTACACAGCTGAGTTGGAAGACTACGGCATCACGCAAGAGAAGCGAGAACTGTTAACGACAAGGTACGAAGTGCTGCGCGCAGAAATTGATGCTCCGCGTATAGCAATCGCCTCTCGTCGCACAGTGACCAATCGAATTTCGCGACTGGTGAGAGAAATCGACAAGCTTATCGATGACCACTTGGATGGTTTGGTAAGCGTCATTCGCACCGAAGCTCCTGAATTCTATGAACTCTACTTGAGTGCACGCGTTGTCGTAAACACAGCTACACGTCATAGAAAGCCCGAAAACCCCAGCGGGGACAAATCGGGCGAACCAGATGATGGGGGAAGCCTGTACTAAACAGGCATTCCACAAAGAAGTCCTTTCAGCAATGAAAGGGCTTTTTTTGATTTCTCCCCCTTTGGAGGGGGCGGGGGGAGGACATTGTTGGAAGGTTAGATGATTATGGGATCATCCTCCCCCTAGCCCCCTCCGAAGGGGGAATAGATCTTGGATCCTAAATGATAAGGTGGTGAATGAGTTTGGTGCTTTCCCACTTCGGAGGACATTTGGTTCATTGAAACCGTTCCGCAATACAGCGTCGTTAGCTTTTTTCATATAAAATGAACAGAAATCTTCTCAAAGGTTTTAAGTTCCCCCTTTGGAGGGGGATCACAGGGGGAGGATTATTCCATATCGTCTAAATTCTAAAATCCAACATCTGAACCCTGAGGTTTTACATTGAGCTGAACCCTGAGGCTCTCGAAGGGTGGCATCGAAAGGTATTAGGTTTACCCTCTCCCTTCGAGAGCCTCAGGGTTCGGGTTTTCTAAATTCATCACTCAACATTCCAAATTCAGTATTCTTTCATTAACTTGCTAGGAACTATGAAACAAATCACCACCTTTCTGTTGTTCTTCCTTATTAGCACCGCAACAGCCCTATACGCCCAACCCGGTGCCGTCTACAAATCCATGGCATCTGCGTTAGCAAACCCTGAAGAAGTGTACATCCTCGATTTAGAAGAAGACGGACTCACAAGCCTTTCTCCCGAGATTGGGAAATTCATCAACCTCACAACCTTGGAATTGGAAGGAAACAGCCTGAGTGAATTGCCCGAAGAACTGTGGCAATTGACAAAACTCACCCGCCTCGATCTCGATCAAAACAACCTTACCAAAATCTCTGATGGAATTGGCAATTTGGTAAACCTCATAGAACTCGATTTAGATCAGAACGCATTAACATCTCTACCATCATCTATTGGTAAATTGACCAAACTCGAAGACCTCGACTTACACGACAATCAACTGGAGACATTGCCCAATGAAATTGGAAATCTTAGGAGTTTGAGGCGAATTGATCTATACAACAATGCCTTGACCACATTACCTCCAGGCTTCGGCAAGCTTACTGGAATTTACAGGCTCTCGTTAAAGAACAACAAGCTTACACACTTGCCAGCCGAATTGGGAAAGCTCACCAAGCTCAACTATTTGAACCTAGCGTTTAACGAACTCACTGAGTTGCCATCCGAACTAGGGAACCTTACCAACCTGAGGGATATGGACGTCTCAATGAACAAGCTCAAGACCTTGCCGTCAACAATGGGCAAGCTGATCAAACTCACCACACTTGAGTTAGCGAACAATCAACTGGAAACCCTTCCGAAGAAAATTGGAAACCTTGTGAAGCTTGAACATCTGTCCCTTCACAACAACGCCTTAGAACACTTACCAAAATCGATTGGGAAATTGAAGGTGGAGGAATTGGCGCTCAACAACAATCAACTGAAATCAATTCCCGCGTCCATCGGTAATATGGAAAACTTAAAAGAGTTGAGATTAGATACCAACCAGCTCACAACACTTCCCGCCGCAATTGGGAAACTGAAGAACCTAACATTGCTGTCGCTTTGGAAAAACCAACTGACAAGCTTGCCCGATGAAATAGGTGAATTGAGCGCGCTGCGAACACTTGTACTGGAAGAAAACCAGTTGACTACCTTACCCTCAACGATTGGGAAGTTGAGCAATTTGTTTTGGCTCGAGTTGGACTCCAACCAGTTTACCGAAGTACCAGAAGGCGTGTTTAAACTCACCCAATTAACCAAACTCGACATGGAAAAGAATCAGGTTTCCGTCATTCCTTCAGCGATTGGAAAACTAACGCGACTGATCTACCTCGACTTTGAGAAGAACAAACTTTCAGCAATTCCTACAGAAATAGATTCGCTCCTCAGGCTTGAATTCTTTAGTTTGGGCGGGAATCAAATCAGTGTGATTCCAGATGAAATGGGGCAATTAGTGAACCTACAAAACTTAAGATTGGAGAACAACCCAATCAAAACCCTCCCCGAAGCTATGATGGACTGCACGCTCTTAAGTACAATGAACCTCGAGGGAACACAACTCGCGTCCGTCGAAAAACGACTGTGGGAATTTTGGGTTTCCAATCACCTGATCCAAAGAAGCTTCCAGTGGGATGATTATGGAGATTAGCAGATAGTACACTGAGGTCTTACATTGAGCTGAACCCTGAGGCTCTCGAAGGGTGTCGAAATGCTCTCGAAGTGTAACATCTACATTGTCCTCCCCCTGTGTCCCCCTCCAAAGGGGGAATAGATCTTGGATCCTAAATGATAAGGTGGTGAATGCGTTTGGTGCTTTCCCACTTCGAAGGACATTTGGTTCATTGAAACCGTTCCGCAATGCAGTATCGTTAGCTTTTTTCATATAAAATGAACAGAAATCTTCTCAAAGGTTTTAAATTCCCCCTTTGGAGGAGAGGAAGCACTGCTTCCGAAGACCGAAGGGATACAGGGGGAGGACTATTCCATATCGTCCAATATCCATCATCCAACATCTGTACACTGAGGCTCTCGAAGTGGACATCTAACATCCAATATCCATCATCCAACATCTATTTTCCCTATCTTTAACCCATGCGTTACATCACCAGTTTTATCCTTCTATTTATCACCGCTATCACCTTTGCACAAGAAAGAGCAACTGTTCCAGGATTAATAGATCACAGACATCAGCGCGAAGCCGCCGCGGAACAGAACATCATTGCCTTAAAAGAAGGTGTCCTCCTCGTGCGCCTTGATTTTCAAAAACGAAAGGTGGCGTATTTTGAGAAGTACAACAACACCAAAGAAGTTGCAAAAATCAAAGAGAAACAGCTAAAGGTGAATACACAGATCATAGACGCCTTTAATACCTACTTTAAATTTTGTGATGTCTATTTCTTCGCCATGGACGATTCGCGCAAGGTCTTGGAAGGGAAGTTCGATGAAGTTTCATTCTACAACAAAGATGGCGTAGAAGATCCATCCATTAAGTACGCAGGAGACAATTACTTCATTGGCGAGTTTGGTTACATAGAGCAAGACACTACCTCGTATTACAAAGGCTCAACACCAAGTACCAACAACGATAAAGATCCAGAAGGAAAAACATATTACGGCGGATCAAAGAACAACAAAAGTGCATTTGTCATTCGCGATCGCAAGTTTATACAATTGAGAGATCCTTTTCCGTACTATGTAGGTTACAAATATTTCGGAACCTTAAAATCGCGCTATCGTTCACCCATTCGTAAGTTAAACGAGAAATTGACCAATTATTCGGGGAAGATTCAGTAGCCGATTTAGACATTAGATGACTTCGTTCCGATCAATCACTTTGTTTTTTAGAGAGCAAACTGTCAAGCGGCATTAAAACCAGATTAACAATCAGAATAAATGCTGTTCCAATGGCAGCTTCAGCATAGAAACCTCCTGCGGCAACACACCCAATAGCCGAACTGCACCAAACTGTCGCTGCAGTTGTAAGCCCGTGAATGTTCAGCCCTTCTTTAAAGATAATTCCTGCACCTAGAAATCCAACTCCCGTAACAACCTGACCAATGATTCGGGTCACATCGCCATGTTCTTCTGTCATGTTAATAGACA
>CAJQJL010000173.1 GCA_905478665.1 uncultured Flavobacteriales bacterium | reverse complement strand
GAAGCTGATTTTTTAGTGTGAATATCTGTCGATGGGGTACTTTCGACTTCTTGTGAAGATGCAAGTAGTTCATTTGAATCTAGTTGATCATTCATTTGGGCGAATGTTGCTGTTGCAATAACCAATGCACAGCAGGAGAGGGCTGATTTGATCATACTGTTTGATTTTTTAGAGAGTTTAACTAAGTGTTGTTACTATATAAACATGTGCACGCATAGAAAAATTGTATGTGCATGCAAAAAAACTGAACTCAACAGTAAAGAAATCTCTTCATATAGCGCTGTACTATACGAAAGGGAAGAAAAATAAATTCTCTGTTGTCAGGGTAATCTTTGGCCAATTGGGAATTAAAAGTACTTTTTCATCAATTGTGATGAAGCCTAAATTGGTCCACTTAGTTGGAACTAAATACATTTTTGATCTGATCAAGATCAGTGCCTTCCTCAAGTCTTTCCATTACTTGATTTATCAACGGGTCATTGGGGTTTTCCTCAATAAAATTCTTACAATGAGATTTTGCCTCGTCGTACATTTTAGCTTCTAGCGCACAATGAATAGCAATTCTCAAGGCTTTCTGATAATTCGGAAATTTTAGTTCAATCAATTCTACCGCCAGCCCGTGCGCTTCTGTAAAATCCCCAGCTTTGAACGCAATCTCCATTTTCTTTATCAATACCATGCCTTTCTCAGCTTCGCTGTCTGTGCTACTCATTTGCAAATCACTTTGCACACCTCGAATGTACTCGTTGTTTGGCTCTAGTTCAAGATACGCGTTGCAATAGGTCAGCACAACTTCAAATTTCTTTGCTTTCAGTCCACAATCAATACCTATTGCTAAAGATCTAAGTTTATTCGGAAACTCGTTAGCCACTAGAATTTGACTTTCGGATAAAGCATCATCAAAACGGCCCAAGCGGTAATATAAATCCATTAGATTGAGTGTATACGTCAGTTCTTCACCTGAATATTCTTTCGCCTTTAAATACCATTCGAGCGCTGCATCTTGCTCTCCAATATCCCGATAATGCTTACCAACGCGCCACGACAAATTAGCATATTCAACATCACCTGATTCTTGCGCAAAAGGCGCGAGTTCTTTAATTACATTTTTCAATCGATCTACATATCCTTCTTCCTGCATAGCGATGCCATGGTGAATAGTACCTGCAGAACGAATCCAATAGGTTTTAAACGTGTGTTTTCCAACCGACTCTAAACGCTTCGAACTGGCTTCAGGATTGGCATTCGTCATGACGATGGGGACGGTCATTAAACTGATTGCCAGTACAGGTCCACTTAAAGCAATGAGATCTTCTTTTGCATTTACAAATACGGCTGCAATAAAGAAGAGTAATAAGGGAGCAGAGAGCGAGAATAGGTCCCAATCCATAGGCATGGAAAGCAATGGGTTTACCATGAAGAAAAAGCTGAAGAAAAGAATCAAACTAAGTCCTGGCAAGATTATTTCGGGTTTATTCCACTCGAACTTCTTTCGTTTTAAAAGTAGAATGACCAATACAACGAATCCGGCGCCCGCCCAATTCATCGTGTTGTTGAAATAATCCAGAATATGATTGAAACTAAATAAGTTATAGTTATCCAGTGGCGCTTCCGGTGTGAAGATCGGTAAAAAAAGACGTTCTGCATCTTTGACTACACCATCTAAAAAGCGGGGATCATTGTGATCTTTAAAGACAAAAAAGTAGGCCACCCATCCAACTACAAAAACAGGTAGAATAAAATATTGAAGTGCCTTCTTCCATGTGAAAAGTGTTCGCCATTTTTCAGCTCCCCTAACATACACGAAGGTTAATATGAATGAGGGGATCAGAAGCACTGAGGCAAAATGGAATTTAAGACATAAAAACAGAAGGAAAATAAGCAACCACCCCAGCTTCTTATTTTTGGTTCTCAAGTAGAATAGCATAACCGCAAAATATCCCGCTACTGCTGGGAAAAATGGGCCATAAATCTCTATATGTCCGAAAAAGTTTTGAATAAAAGGAGCCATGACTCCAAGTACCAAAAGAATGAATCGCTGCGTAGGATCTTCGCTATAATTGACAAGGAAAAACACCCAAATGAAGACAAAGGCAATTCCACTCACAACGGCAATTCCCCGAAAGACATCGGCCGGATTTGATTCTGTGCGATAAGCTATTCTCTCAACAGCGTTAATCACGGTGATTTCTCCAACTTTGGGTTTAAAAATCTCAAGGCTATACATGCCCATTGTTCTTTTTAAATCAAGGCTGTCTATCCGATCTCCCAAAAGGCTCTGATGTCGAGGTGAATCACCGTAAAAATCATCATGAATTGGAAAGGAACGAAAGAACCAACCTGCGCACAATGCCAGAATTAGTGCAAACCACCATTTACTCGGCAATCGAATCCTTAACCTCTCGCGCATGGACTTGATGGAGGTTACGCCAATAATAAAAAAGGCCAACACTAAAAATCCAAAGCCTACTAAAGGTGTTAAAAAGGCAATGTGATGAAAGCCCCACAATTTTTCTGGGAAGATGAATGCTCCTAGGAATATTGCAAGAAATGTCAGCCCTACAATGAGTGGTAAATGCTTAGCTATTTGAGATTTTTCCTTTAATTCAGACATAATTCAATCATCGGAAAAGATACAAAACTTGCCGCATTCGCAAGGTATATCTGCTAATAATACGGGGAAATCATGAAGTAGACGATCACACCACTCAGTGCAACATACCACCACAATGGCCATGTGAACTTCGTCCATTTTTTGTGTCGCTCAAAATTTCCTTGCCAAGCGAACAAATAGGTAAACAGTACCAATGGAACAACTGCGATACTAAGTAGAATGTGCGTAATCAAAATAATAAAATAGATCATTCGATAAGCTCCTCCATAAGGCGTAGAGTCTGAGGTCATGTGATAAGCAACATAGCAACCCAAAAAAAGTAAGGATAAAAGAAGACAGAATCTAATTAAACCACGATGCAAAGACATCTTTTTTTGCTTTATCGCAATCAGTGCTACTACAAGTAAAATAGCCGTGAGACCATTTATGGAAGCATATATTGGTGGAAGAAAACTAAGATCTACCCCTTCTATTTTAACGCCAAAGAGAACGGCAACAACGATCGGTATGGCAATCGAAGCAATGATAATTGCCAGACGCGCCTTTTTCAATTTACTTGGATCCTTCAACTCCATATTCGTGCTTCAACAGTTTTCTAACATCTTCCTCCATCCGTGTCACGTCTTCTGCATCCGTTCCATGATAAATTCCGCGAACTCGACCTTCTCTATCCACCAAGGTAAAAATATCACCATGTGCGAAACCTCCAGGCTCCGTATCGTCCTCACCCGCGTGAACTAAAAACGACTCAACACCCAAAAGATGCGTTGCCGCTTCATTTCCAGTAAAAAATTGCCAGTTGCTTGCTGTGATCTCGTGTTCCTCAATGTACGTGCTTAATCGCGAAGGTGTATCGCGTTTTGGATCGATGGAAAAACTCATGAACTGAATATCATCACTCAAGTCATCCAATAGTCCATTTAGTCGCTTCAATTGTGAAGTCATAGGTGGACAAATAGTTGGGCAATGCGTAAAAAAGAAGTCGGAAATCCAAACCTTCCCTTTCATGCTTTCAGAGGTAATCATCACTGAATCCTGATTCAAGTACTTAAAGTCCGCAACGGTATGAAAAAGGGTGTCTGCCACTTCAACTCCATCTACCATTTTATAGTCAACATCACTTTGTCCTAAAATAGGCAGCACTCTGGCTTCTGCTGCGCTCTCGTTACTTTCACACGAAAGCACCAATGCCGCCAGAAGACCAACAACTAAATATTTACTTCGGTTTTTCATTCTTAGATTCTTCCTTATCGTATTGCTTTTGCAAAAGTGCGACATGCTCTTTCATCCGTCGAATCATCCCCTCGCTTTTGCCTGAAAGTACCATGCGCAGATGATTTCTTCTGTCCAATAAGAGCATTAATTCCTGATACGCCTCTCCTCCATGGTATTCTTCTCCTTTTTGCAGAAGCGTTTCATCGTTGTTTTCAAAATTATACAGTGATTCAGGATCACCAGCTGCGAGATACCAAATTTCAGGATCATATTCTTCCACTCTATCTTCGAGCATGTCCTTAACGGTAGACAAATCTTCCATAGGCTTGCCTTCTCCATCTGTAACAAAAGAAATGATTCGGACTGAGCCTAACTTCTTCTTGTTCTTACGAACGTGCTGGTAGATCAATTGATCGAGGTGCCAAAATGAAATTGAGCAGCTATCTGGACATTCGGGCTGTAAAATCGTTACAAGAACTACTTTGTCTTCGAATTCTTTGTACGTATGCTTCAGTCCATCAGCATCTGTAAAAACGTAATCCACAGCCTTACCGTAATCGTCGAGCTCTTTGAACTTATGATTGCATCCACGTGTTGCAATAAACACCAAAACAAAAGCCGGACCGAACAAAATGAGAAATGCGAGAAATCTCTTTGTTCGTCCGGCAGTACTTTTTACAGCCATATATTCTTTGTTTAACTAGCGCTGACGGCCCAAATGTCTCCAACAGCCAATGCTTCCCAAAGCAAAATGAATATCAGGTAAATGATAAAAATGAAATATGGAATCAAGATAACATACTTCAATGCTTTTCGCTCTTCTCCAAGGTGCATAAACACAAGAACAATGTATGCAGCCTTAACTATTGTAAGTGCAATAAATGACCATTTAATTACTTCCCAGTAATCAGACGTTTGCTTAATCTGAGATCCTAAAATTACCTCAAGTGCCGTGATCGCTGTAAGAATCGCTGTTACTTTCCAAATTTTCTTACGGATTGTTTTTCCAGCCTCTTCAGAGTGATGTCCCTCTAATGAATATTCAACTATATCGTCTCTTAACATAATAGATGTGTATTTTCCGAATTAAACTAAGTAGAAGAATGTAAATACAAATACCCAAACCAAATCGACGAAGTGCCAATAAAGTCCAGTTTTCTCTACCATTTCATAATGTCCACGTTTGTGGTACAGACCTCCAATTACTCCTAACAGAATAATGATGTTGATGACAACTCCTGAGAATACGTGGAAACCGTGGAATCCAGTAATAAAGAAGAAGAACTGACCGTATTGTTGAGGTCCGTATTCATTTTCTTCAAGGTTAGCTCCGTAGATTAATCTTCCAGCTTCTCCTGAATTTATCGCCTCCTCATACATTGCTATTGCCTCTGGACCACTAACTCTATCGCCCATCTGGTATTTCCCACCATTTTCTTTGATGTAAAGTTCTACATCCTTATTGGGGTGTTTCGCGATTTTCGCAACTGAGCCATCATGTAAAGTGATTTTATCATCTTCAATATGTCCCGCTGCTGCTGCATGCTGATATTCATGCATTAAATCTTCTGTAATGACTTCATTTTTCTTGTGGTGATCTCCTGCCGTAACGACCGTGAAATTTTCTAACTCACCAAATTCACCATGCACTGTTGCTAGCGAACCATCAGCTAATTCAACCTTTCCAAATTCAGAACCATGAATAAAGTGAGACCATTCCCAAGCTTGTGAACCAACGAAGAAGAATCCTCCGATAATTGTAGCAATCATCCATTTGATAACTCCTTTCTTATCCATTCGATGTCCTGCTTCAACCGCCAACACCATTGTTACCGAAGAAACAATCAGGATAAACGTCATCAATGCGACATAGATCAATGGATAACCATGACCTAATACTGGAAGTGATTGGAAAGTTTCCTCACCAATTGGCCAAGAGCCTAGATAATCGTGTCTTGTAAACCCGTATGCTACCAATAATCCACTGAAAGTCAATGCATCCGATACAAGAAAGAACCACATCATTAACTTACCGTAGCTCGTACTAAACGGAGACATTTTTCCTCCCCATAGTGTTTTTGCGTCAATTTGCTTAGAAGCGTGTCCTGCCATCTCTAAAATATTTTATGTGCAAGTTTAATGAATAAAAAGTAAAAAAAGTAGTAAATAGAGCCATAATAATCCCAAAAAATGCCAGAATATCGCACCCGTTTGAATACTTATATTATTCTCCGCATTTATTCTTCCTGAGAATGAATGAATTACAAGTCGCATTACGTACAGTAGCGTAACTAAAATGTGCAACAGATGCAAGAAGGTAATTATGTACAAATAGGAGGATGCCGTATCGGGTGACTCCATTGATTTTATCTGTAAATAATTTTTCAATATCTTGCCATCCTTGTGTAATTGACGGTCCTTGTATTCTAACTCTTCTCCTTTGTAATAAATGTGGAAATCTTTGCCTATTTCTCCCTTTACAAAAAAGTCTCCACGCAAATCTCTTACGTTGATTGCCAAATCCCGTAAACGCATCCGATCAAGAAATTGCAACTCCTCACCGTCTGCTTTCTTTAATGTTTTTCCTTCAATTTCGAGCGGAGCATCTTCTAGATAGAGGACAAAGTCTTTCCCATATTGATCAACTTCAAAGGCTGTACTGTCTTTCATTTCCAGAAATTGCGCCATGAATTTTTGATATTCCCCAACTTGGGTATCGGTCATTTTCTTTCCTTTTAAGAGATAGTCATTCCCGTTAATTTCAACGAAATCACCCTTATACTTGACCTCATAGTAATCACCATACTTCCCATCTGTTACAATGATGTGGTTATTAACTGCATGAATTCCATTGTCGATTAGCTGCCCGTATCCCTTAAACTGGAAATAGACGAATCCAAGTCCAAGAATGAAGGTGATAGAAACTGCCATCTTTAGCGCGTTGGCATTTCCTTTTTTCGAGAAGTAAACAGCTGCCTGAATGGCAACGCTACTTATCACAATAATCACCGTGCTAATCCAAAAAGCGGTTGGCAATGGGAACTTTAACCAAAATGAATCTCCCATAGAAACGATGTAAGCAGAGCTAAATCCTGCAAAGAGCATAACAACACTCATTATACCAAAGTATACCAGATTCTTCTTTGCTTTATCCATCTGTTCTTTGTTTCCGTCTGAACTAAAGTCTTCTTTCATGGGGCTAAATATTTAAGAATTACATCATCTACCGAGTCGAATACATATACAAATTGAATGATCGGTAAATATATAAATGAGGCGAACATCAACTTCTTTGCGTCCTTATCGTCACAGGTGAGCAGCAATCGAAAGGCGTAAAAGAAAAACCCTGCACCAAGTGCTCCTGCGATAATTAATGAGACCGTACCTGTTATCCCCATCAACCATGGCAATAAACTAAAAGGGATTAATGCGAGTGAATACACAACAATCTGATATGCCGAGTTCTTTGACTTTCCTTCTTTCGACGGAAGCAATGAAAATCCAGCTGCTTTATAATCATCATAGGCTACCCAAGCGATTGCCCAAAAATGTGGAAACTGCCAAGTAAACTGAACGAAGAAGAGTACGCCTGGAATCATCCCGAACTCGCCTGTATAAGCTATCGCACCTAACATTGGCGGAATCGCTCCTGGAATTGCCCCAACAAAAACAGCCCACGGCGTAATTCTTTTCAAGGGGGTATACATAAATACGTACGATACATAGGCGAATAAGCCTAGCAATGCTGAGTACAAATTAATCATGTAGAGCATTGCAGTTCCAACCACTAAACAAAATACAACGACGGCGTAACCTTCGTTGACTGTCATCTTGCCCTGGGGAATCGGTCTTTTCTCGGTACGCTTCATCAGCTTATCCAAGTCGCGTTCCCAAATTTGATTAGAACCATTGGACGCTGCAGTCACCAATAAACCACCTACCAGAAGGAGTGTTATTTCGTAGCCGCTACTCCCGCCAACAAATAGGTATCCAGTAAGCGCAGACACAACAACTAGCGCCGACAACCTGAACTTCGTAAAGACGATATACGCTCTGAATTTTTCCGAGAAGGATGTTTTTTCTGCTACGATATCCATAGTGCAAATTTGCGCTGTCAAAAGTAGTGATTATTTACAGGCTAGAAATGCGGATATCCAACGAAATAAGTAGAAAGTTTTGGATTGATTTGGAACTAATCGATAATAATCGTTTATTTGTCGACGTAAACAACGAACTGAACGTGTAAAAGCGCGAAAATCACTTACAAGCGTAACCTAAATCACTACAAACAAAAAAAGGATGTCGTAAATGACATCCTTTTTTTGGTATTTATAGATTCTTTGCTTGTGATCAGATAATCAACATTGCATCTCCATAAGAGTAAAATCTGTATTTCTCTTTTACCGCCTCTTCATACGCACTCATCATCAAATCGTGACCACCAAATGCGGAGATCATCATTAACAATGTTGACAATGGTGTATGGAAGTTTGTAATCAATGCATCTGCAATGCTAAAATCATACGGAGGGAAAATAAACTTATTTGTCCATCCTGCATATGGCTTCAACATTCCATCTGTAGAAACTGAAGTTTCAATTGCTCGCATAGAAGTTGTTCCAACAGCAATAATTTTCTTTTTCTTACGCTTTGCATTATTGACAATGTCAGCACACTCTTGTGTGATCTCTGCCTGCTCTGAGTCCATTTTGTGTTTCGTCAAATCCTCCACCTCTACAGCACGGAAAGTTCCCAATCCAATATGCAAGGTTACCTCTGCGAAATCTACTCCTTTCAACTCCAATCGTTTCATCAACTGCCGAGAGAAGTGCAAACCTGCTGTAGGTGCTGCAACAGCCCCTTCCTCTTTCGCATAGATTGTCTGATATCTTTCTTCATCTTCTGGCTCAACAACACGCTTGATGTACTTAGGAAGTGGAGTCTCTCCCAATTCCGTAATTGTCTTCTTGAACTCTTCATACGAACCGTCAAACAAAAAACGAAGCGTTCTTCCACGTGAGGTTGTATTGTCAATTACTTCAGCTACGAGTGAATCATCATCACCGAAGTACAATTTATTTCCAATTCTAATCTTTCGTGCTGGATCTACCAAAACATCCCATAAAAGGCTTTCTCGGTTCAATTCACGCAACAAAAACACCTCTATCTTCGCTCCCGTCTTTTCTTTGTTTCCATACATTCTTGCAGGGAAGACCTTGGTGTTATTCATAATCATCACATCACCTTCATCTACATAGTCGATAATGTCTTTAAACAACTTGTGCTCAAACTTACCAGTATCTCTATGAATGACCATTAGACGTGCCTCATCACGATTATCACTTGGGTGCTCTGCAATTAACTCTTCCGGTAGGTCGAAGTTGAATTGCGATAATTTCATTTTATTCATAACAACAATGCCGTTTATGTTCTTCTGATTTAAAGGGACGCAAAGGTAAAAAAATTAATATGGTCAAAGTGCTGAGTCCTGAATAATTTCTATCCATTCGTCAACGGTTTTAGCTTCATCTATGGAAAAATCACCTGATCTGGTACGCCTCAACTCAATCAACGTCCCACCAGAATTCAACTTTTTCCCAAAATCGTGTGCGATGGAGCGAATGTATGTTCCCTTGCTACAAACGACTTCAAATGCAATTTCTGGAAAATTCTGTGCGTCAATGGTAAAATCGCTAATGTGAATGCTGTTCGGTTTCAATTTTACATCTCCGCCAGCCCGAGCAATATCGTACGCACGCTTCCCGTCGACTTGCTTTGCTGAAAAAATGGGGGGTACTTGTTCTTGATCACCAAGAAAACTTGTCCTTACCTCCTCCATTATTTCCGCTGTGATATGATCTACAGGATATTCAGCATTGTATTCAGATTCGAGATCGTAAGACGGTGTTGTTTTTCCCAACAAAATTTTACCAGTGTAGGTTTTCTCCCCCACCATGATATCATTAATGGTCTTGGTGTGTTTTCCGATACATATTATTAAAAGACCAGTTGCCAAAGGGTCAAGCGTGCCGGCGTGACCGACCTTAATTTTCTTGACACCTAACTTCTGCTTGAGGTTCCAACGTAATTTGTTGACCACATCAAAAGAGGTCCACTTAAGCGGTTTATCGACCAAGATGGTACTTCCGGAAGCAAATTCTGTTAAGTTCATTTAAGAGAAGATTGTCCAGCCTATTGCTCCCAACCCCACCGCGAAACAGTAGTAGGAGAAATAAGACAATTTACTTCGTTTCACAATGGCGATCATCCATGTGCAAGCAACAATTCCAGTAATAAATGCAGCAATGAAACCTACGCTGATTGTACCCATCGATACGCCCGAAGTAGTGAAGTCATCACTAAAAAGGTCTTTAGCCATTTTCCCAAAAATCAACGGTACAACCATTAAGAATGAAAATCGAGCTGCCTTTTCCCGATCAATTCCCAAGAGAACAGACGTGCCGATTGTAGCACCGGATCTTGAGATTCCTGGTAATATAGCAATGGCTTGTGCAATACCAATGATTATAGAATGACCAAAGCCTACTTTTTTCTTTGTGTCTCTTGCATTGTCTGCTAAGAAGAGTAACAATCCAGTTAGAATTAGCATTATGCCAACCAGAAGTACTTGTCCTCCAAAGAAGCCTTCAATAATATCGTCGAACATGACACCTACCAAAGCAGCGGGAATCATGGACAAAATAATCTTAACGGAGAACATGAATTCCTCGTTCATTTTGAACTGAAACAATCCTTTGAAAATTTCCAGAAGATCTTTTCGGAAAACGACAATTGTGCTAAGTGCTGTTGCAAAATGCAGAACCACTGTCATCATCATACTTGAGCTCCCGCTTAAGTCTTGTCCCTGAATGGCTTTCGCCAATTCTAAGTGCCCACTACTACTTACGGGTAGAAATTCGGTTAAACCTTGAATAATTCCAAGGATAAGCGCTTCAAGAAAACTCATGAAAAATAAATTTATTCAGCCTTTGGCTTCTTCATTATTGCAAACAGAATCACAACATATCCAGCAACGATTAGCATAGGAGCGATGGTAATACGTGTTGTACTAAACAGTGCATCTCCGTCAAATTTAGTAGGATCATCTGTTGCTCCACCAATCATCAGTAAAAATCCAAGAATATTAATCCCTAAGCCAATGAGCAAAAGACGGTAATTCTTTGCATTAAACGATAACGGTGCAGTTTTGCTCCATTCTTCAAGTGATACTCCATCCGTAGTTACAGATGCTCTTTCTACCTTCGGTTCATCGATCAATGAGTCGTCAAGAGTCGTTGACGCGTTATTGGATTTCTTTTTGCTCATGCTCCAAATTTAATACAAATCATCCAATTTCATTCGCAAATATTTGTTAAGAGCAAACCAGGTGGAGATAAAGGTGATCACTACACCAATAAGAATCAGTGATCCGAAGAGCATTAAAAAGATATTTAAGGTGATTGGAATTTCTACCCAATCGACCAAATTATTGAGGGCATAGAACAGTCCGAAAAGGAGTGCCATTGCAATAATTCCGCTTATTACACCCATGCCAATTGACTGCCAGAGAAACGGGCGTCGGATGTAGCCTGATGTTGCTCCGACAAGTTGCATTGTTTTGATTGAAAATCGCTTTGAATAAAGTGCTAAACGAATCGTGTTGTTAATCATTGCTACGGCAATAATGATGAGCAAGAGTGCCACCAAACCAATTAAGTACACGACTTGTTTAAATCCAAGGTTGACAGATTTTACGCTGGCCTTATCGTAACTTACCTCATCTAACTGTTCGCCATAAGCAACCATCAATTCATCTTTGATTTTCTGCATTCCCTCTAGGGTAGCGTGCGCTTCTTTTGGTCGGAAACCAATGGTTGGGGGAAGTGGATTGTCTCCTTCGAAAATTTCCAGAATGTTGTCAGAATTTTGATCTTCAGCAGTAAATTCTTCTATTGCACGTTCGGGAGAGACATAGAACACCTCGTTGAACTGCTCCCACGTTTTTAATTCCTGTTCGATCTGTTTAATATCCGCTGGATTCAAATCGGGTTGAAAAAACAAATCTCCTTGCAAACTCTCCTTTGCTTGTCTCTGAATGTCTTCCAAACCAAAAATTCCACCCAACACGATTCCGATCATGAACAGAACCAAGGAGATTCCGATGATGGTGGAGACATAGCTGCTCTTGACACCGCGTTTGTTTAGCTTATCGACATTCGTACTCATAGTGTGAAATTAGTCAATAAGTAATCGCCGCTTCAGCGCTTCTAAAAGAGTTTTTAATGCCCAATTGTGAATTGGCGAACAACATTTGCTCATCTTCTCTTTCTCCTCTCGCAATTTTTCATATCATTATGTAGTGATTGATGAATTCGTTCGTCACAACTCACACTCAATTAAACATTCTTAAGTAAGATGCCTCTTCCTCACAAATCCAATTACAAGCCAGAGAAACGTGACCTCAAGGGATATAAGGCCTTGATCATAACGACGAGTAAGGCAACATTGGATAAAATTGATCCGCAATCGGGTGAAATTCTAAAAACGGGAAGTGCCACGGGACTACACGCTTCAGAAATGACTGAACCCTACTATCTTTTTAAGGGAGCCGGAATGCATGTAGACGTGGCAAGCATAAAAGGAGGAAAAATTCCCATTGAAAAATTATCACTCCGTCCACTGGTGAGAACTGAATATGATTCGCGCTATTTGAAAGATGAAGAACTACGGCAAAAGGTTGAAGAATCGCTATGCATTGACGATCTCAACTTCCTTGACTACGATCTGATTTTTATGTCTGGTGGTTGGGGAGCTGCTTATGATTTGGCTCAATCAAATGTATTGAGTGACAAACTCAGCGAGGCCTATGCTTCAAAGAAAGTACTGGGAAGTGTTTGCCACGGAGCGCTTGGATTCATTGGGGCAAAAAAGCCTGATGGTTCACCACTTGTTGAGGGCGTGCGCATGACGGGAGTTACGAACCGACAGTTGAAACAGCTGATGGTAAAAGGCACACCTAAACATCCAGAGACTGAGCTTATTCGTGAAGGTGCCGATTATGTCTCTGAGAAGCGACTGTTCGATATGATTGCCAATCATGTAGAAGTGGACAGAAAACACTTGATCGTTTCTGGGCAAAACCAAAAGGGAGGAATTGAAACTGCAGAAAAGGCAATGCAACTCCTAATCGAACAAATTAGCGATCATGGATAAAGCATAAGACCAGCCAGTCGCCACGGATGCGAATAGTCCAATAAATCAACGCATCCGTAACTTTCACCGTTAATATCTACAATGAGGTCTTTCCTATTTATTCCGTTTATCCTGATTAGTATTTTCAGCTTCTGTCAAAAACATGAGGTTTCCATTGCAAGTGGCTTTGGTACAAGTACGGATAATTATGACGGTATTTATGGAAATTATATTCTGCTCATAACACCGTTCTCCATAGAATCGTATATAGATGAGCCTCATTCTATGTCACTGGTTTTAGGTTGCAAGTATCGCTACACGCCAACTATTGGAAAGCCTCTTCAATTCAGCAGTGGATTGGTTTATCACGCCAAAACCTACGACAAACTTCGCCACTTGTTCATACCCGTTGGGATTAGCGGTGATTTCGGCGACAAATTCCATGTCAATTTTGGGGCTGGACTTTCCGCTAAATTCTTACTTAGTCAGACATCTGATACTGACTGGTATTCAATTGAGTACAGCAAGGTTCAACTTGCAATGTATTACCATACAGGAATTGGATGGAGAATTAATGACCGTATCGATTTACGCCTAAATTATGTTGTAAATCAAGACATCACACGTTCTGCAGTAATTGATCTGACATCCGCTGGTGGCTCACCCTTCCAAGAATACACTCGGGAAACAGAAGGCTCTGTGCAGCTAGAGTTGGCCTACACCCTTAATCGGACAAAATAATTCGTTAGCTTAGCCCTATGAGCAAGCTAGAAATTCGGAAAAAGCTGGAAGAAGAAATTGCGAAAACAGAAACCACTGTTGCGGAATATAAGGAACAAGCCAAACCGATGGCTCCAGACGTGGCAATTGGAAGAGTCTCTCGAATGGACGCTATCAATAACCGGAGTATCGTAGAAGCTGCCTTAGTGAAAGCTGAAGAAAAACTAAAGAACCTGAACCGGGTCTACGAAAAAATTGACAGCGATGATTTTGGCATCTGTATGAAATGTAAGAACCCTATCCCACTGGGTAGAATTCTCATTCGTCCAGAAAGTTTGCTGTGTATTAATTGTGCGCGGTAGTTCTTAAAGCACTTGGTTAAACTCGTAACCGAAAATCTTAAACTTTTCGCCTTTTTGAATCAGAATGATTTTTTCAGAGGTATTGCCTTTTTCCAATTCGCAGGAGTACGTTAACTCTACGGTGGTGACACCATTTTTGTATTCGGTATTGAAGCCCATATTCTTTTTCACCTTTTTCTGTTCACCCAGCACTTCTCTTTGCATCAAAACATTCACCCAATCTTCCGGTGTTGTGCCTGTTCCTTGGAGATCAATCATTTTAACGATTGCGTCATAATCTCGCTTTTCAAGAAGTTTGTAAAACTTGTTTGCTGCAGGCTCGGCTGATTTTGCTGTATCTGCAAAACCGCAACTTCCTACGATAAATGTCAGGGAAACTAGAAGTATAAATGCTTTCATACGTGAATTTTTGGTTAGAATGAAGGTACACATTATTTCTGTTTGAAGATAGACCTTACACTTCGGCACACTTTGGCAGGCTCAGTGTAAACGCTCAGTGCGCAGACTATGGACAAAAAAAATTCCTTGCACTCGAATAAGTGTGAAAATTTAGAACAAGTCTGAACAAAATCAATCACTTTGGTTAAATTCAGCTTCTGCCGAAACAATTTTATCTATAATCCCGTATATTCAGCGAACCATTGCAAAAAATAATTAGCTCAGATGAAGAAAAAAGTACTATCAGATATTGAAATAGCGCAAGCTGCGAAGATGCAACACATCTCAGAAATTGCGAAAAAGATTAACATTGATGAAGAAGATTTGGAGTTGTACGGCAAGTACAAAGCGAAATTGCCACTGAGTCTCATTGATGAAAAGAAAATTGCAAAGAATCATCTCGTTCTGGTAACTGCTATGACACCAACTCCAGCTGGAGAAGGAAAGACGACCACGTCGATTGGTTTAACAGAAGGGATGAACAAAATTGGTAAGCTAACGACAGTGGTTTTGCGTGAGCCTTCATTAGGTCCTGTTTTTGGGATTAAAGGTGGTGCCGCTGGAGGTGGATTTTCTCAAGTAATTCCAATGGAAGATATCAACCTGCATTTTACAGGTGATTTTTCGGCGATTGAAAAGGCGAACAACTTGCTTTCTGCATTGGTTGATAATAATATACAAAGTAAGACACGAAACCTGGGGATAGACCCACGTACCATTGGTTGGAAGCGTGTAATGGATATGAATGATCGCTCATTGCGCGACATTACCATTGGTCTCGGAGGAACGGCAAACGGAATTCCACGTCAGGATGGTTTCAACATTACACCTGCATCTGAGGTGATGGCGATTCTTTGTATGGCTGAGAATTTTGAAGATTTGAAAGCGCGTCTTGGAAAAATATACATCGGATTGACTTTTGACAAGAAGCCAATATACGCACGTGATTTAAAAGCAGAAAATGCAATGGCGATTCTGTTGAAGGATGCTGTGAAGCCAAACGTCGTTCAAACGATGGAAGGAAATCCAGCGATTATTCACGGTGGACCATTTGCGAACATTGCACAGGGAACAAATACGATCCTAGCAACAAAAATGGGACTTTCTCTTTCTGATTATGTAGTAACCGAAGCTGGTTTTGGTGCCGATCTTGGTGCTGAGAAGTTCTTGGACATCAAATGTGTGTCTGGTGGATTAAAGCCAGAAGCTGTCGTTCTTGTAGCTACAATTCGTGCATTGCGTCACCACGGTGGTGCACCAAAAGAAGAATACAACACGCCTTCTGTAGAACGTGTTTCATCTGGATTTGCGAATCTTGAAAAGCACATTGAAAACATAAAGAAATTTGGATTGAATCCGGTGGTTGCAATTAACGCATTCCCAACGGATACAAACGAAGAAATTCAACTCATTCAGGCGAAGTGCAAGGAAATGGGTGTTAACGCTATTGTTGCCAAAGGATGGGCTGATGGTGGAAACGGAATGACGGAACTTGCGGAAGCTGTTGTTGCAGAGGTAGAATCTGGAAAGAACAAGTTTGTTCCGTTGTACGACTGGAATATTTCTATCAAGGATAAGATTGAAACGATTGCACGTGAGATTTACGGTGCCGATGGTGTTGATTATTCGAAGCAGGCACTTACAGATCTTGGTAAGATTGACCAATTGGGGTTAAATGCATTGCCAATTTGTATGGCCAAAACGCAGAAATCATTTTCGGACAATGATAACTTACTAGGTCGACCTACAAACTTTAGAATCACCGTTCGTGAATTTGAATTTGCAGCAGGCGCTGGATTTATCATTCCGATACTTGGTAAGATGATGCGAATGCCTGGACTTCCAGCAACGCCAGCTTCTGAAGGAATGTTTATCGACAATGACGGTAAGATCTCTGGATTGTCATAGGTGGTGGAAGGTAGAAGTGGCAAATGTCCTCTCCCTGCCCCTCTCCGAAGAGGGAACTTAAGCATTTGATAAGATCTCTGGATTGTCTTAGGGAGTAGACTTCGAGAGCCTCAGTCTACAATACATCCGAGTTCTCATAAATATAGTGATCTTAGAGTCGTTCTTTTGAGCGACTCTTTTTAATATGAAGAAAGGATTTCCCAAAATATCGATTGTAGTGCCAGTACAGGATACGGCTCCTTATTTGGCGGCGTGTTTGGATTCTATTCTTTCACAGACTTTTGAAGATTGGGAACTCATCCTCGTCAACGATAATTCTTCGGACAACAGTTTGGAAATTCTTACTGCGTACTCAGAAAGAGACCCTCGGATAATGGTTGTTGATAATCCAGCGCTTGGGCTGCTGAGCACGCTTCGACTTGGCTATGCACATGCTAAGGGAACGCTGATTCACCGCATGGATTCTGATGATAAAATGCCGTACGATAAGTTGGAGACGCTCCATACAGAATGGCAAAAGCACGGAAAGGGATCGGTTATCACGGGAGGTACAGAGTACTTCTCTGACGAAAGCGAAATTGGCGACGGCTTTAAACGCTACGACGCTTGGCTGTGTGAAGTAGCAAGGAATAATGCGCACGCAGAAAACATTTACCGTGAGTGTGTGATTCCTTCCAATTGTTGGTTGGTACATCGTGAAGATTTCGAATTGGTTGGTGGGTTTAACCCTGCTGTCTTTCCTGAAGACTACGATCTTTGCTTCCGTTTTTATAAAGGACAACTACGGATTATCGGTTTGGACAAGGTACTGCATCATTGGCGCGATCGTCCAGATCGGATTTCAAGAACACGTGAAGAATACAGCGACAATCGGTTCTTTGATTTGAAGATCAACTATTTTCTTGAACTGGAAAGGGATCGTAACCGTGGACTTGTACTTTGGGGAGCTGGAAAAAATGGGAAAGACCTCGCCAAACTAATCCAAGCGCACGATGATTCATTTGCTTGGATCTGTGACAACGAAAACAAAATTGGGAAGGACATTTACGGCATCCGTCTCCAACATTTTGAGGATCTGGAGAAGCTTGATAATCCACAAATAATTATCGCCGTTGCCTCCCCTGATGGACAACAGGAAATAGCATCCATTCTGCAAAGCCAGGGAAAGATTGCGGGAAAAGATTATTGGTTCTTCGCTTGAAATTGCGTAGCGATATTCAATTTTTTCTTACTTTAAACCTCCAATAGATACTATGACAATTACCGATTTTGTTTTACGCCTCTCCACGGCTTTTGCTGCTGGTCTTTTGATCGGTCTTGAGCGACAATGGAAACACAAATCTGCTGGGCTTCGCACAAATATGCTCGTTGCCTTGGGATCGGCATTGTATGTCC
>CAJQJL010000172.1 GCA_905478665.1 uncultured Flavobacteriales bacterium | reverse complement strand
TTTCTGCTTGTTCAAAGGCGTCGCGTGGAAAATTGATTCCAAAGAATCTGTAAATTACCTGAGTGATTCCCGAGCAGTCGATGCCGAAAGGTGTTTTTCCTCCCCATAAATAAGGCGTATTCAAGTAATCTTTTGCGTATTCCAAAGGTGTCGTAAATGCCATAGTGCTTTCGTCAGTGAATTCAAAATGATCGTTTCCGATGGTGAATTCATTACTGTTCTCTGGAATAAATGATCCTCTGCAAATTCGCTGAGGTCCCCATGGAGTTGAAAGCGTGCGTTCTCGATCTTTTAAATTAGAGAGGCCTTCCGTCCAACGACGAACTTCTTTGTCCGACAATTTTTGAAAATGTTTGAAGTCAATGCACCCTTCATAGCCATCGGAAAGCGTTTGAATATTAGCCCACGGTTCGTTGACTTCTTTCACAGTGATGACTTCGCCAAATAAAAGTTGTGTTACTATTTCAGATTGATCTTTTGCTTCTTTACGAACTGGTGAAATACTCACCTTACAATAGGCCTGAAATTCCGTCATTACTTTTTGGGGAAGTTTGTATTCTTTCTCAAGTTCAGTATTTGCTGAACGTGTCTCTGGTTATGATAGACCACAAATAATAGTGCATCTCCAAGTCTTAAACGAACAATTTTAGACATTGAAATAGGAATCTTTACGCGGCGAATGTTCACCGTCCCTGCCTTCTCGATAATGCTTAGAAGTTCATTTTGCTGAGCGAGGAATGTTTCAATTTCATTTCCTTTTACTAAGCCCTTGTCTATATTCGGATTGTATCCTTTCTGCGCTTTGAATTTGCGTTTCACATTTTTTGCATTACCCAACTTCATGGATTTCCATGCTGAACGCCCCAACGGAGAGCTAACAAAAGCCTCTTTAGTTGAGGTGAAACGTGTGTTTTCAATTTTCTTCAAAAAGGTAGGATGATAATATCTTCCAAACTCATTCATGTGCGCCAATATTTGCGCAACACTCCAAACACCTGGGTTTGGAATCCAATTCATTTGCTTTTCACTCAACTTCGCTGTAGACTTATTGATAGCCTCAATATTCTGTTGAGTAATGCTTGTAACAATTTGAATTAGCTCTTTCGTTGTCATTTGGCTTGAAACTTTTGAGCATTTTGGTGCTCAAGTAGCAGGTCAAAAATAAGCAAATCTCTTCATATTACTGCTGAATTATGCGGAAAGATTCCGATAACTTTAGTTACTTTCGTGACTTCGAGAATTAAAGAAATAGATGAGTTCTAATCGCCCGCTAATATTGGTAACAAATGACGATGGTATTTCTGCCAAAGGGTTATTCTCATTGGTGGAAGTGATGAAGCCATTGGGAGAAGTTGTTGTCGTTGCTCCAGATTCACCTCAATCGGGAATGGGACATGCAATTACCATCAATCATCCGCTTCGTTTGGAAAAATCGACTTTGTTTGAAGGCATAACAGCATATTCATGTTCTGGGACACCTGTAGATTGTGTAAAGCTGGGCATTTATGAAGTGTTAAATCGTAAACCTGACTTAGTTGTTTCTGGAATTAACCATGGAGCAAATACGTCAACCAATGTTTTGTATTCAGGGACGATGTCAGCGGCTATAGAAGGTGCTATGGAATGGCTTCCTTCAATTGGTTTTTCACTGTGCAATTTTGATGGTAACGCTGATTTTTCGATCGCAAAAAAGGTCGTATCGACGATTGCTGAACAAACACTTAAGAACGGGATGCCAAAAGGAATTTGCTTGAACGTAAATATACCTGACCTTAGAGAAGAGGAGTTTAAAGGCGTGAAAGTTTGTCGTCAGGCACATGCCTATTGGGAGGACAGTTTTGACAAACGTTTGGATCAATTCAATAGACCTTATTATTGGTTGACAGGTGATTTTTCCGATCAGGATAAATCCGAAAATACAGACTTATATTGGATTGAACGAGGATATGCAAGTGTTGTTCCTACACAATTCGATCTAACGGCATATGAGGCGATAAAAGAACTGGAAAACTGGAGTTTATGAATTTACGGAATTGGTCTTGGGAACATACGAAAGGACTTTTATTGGGAATTGTTACCCCGCTTGTGTTTGTGCCAATAGTTCTTTTTATACTGGCGTTGGCTCAAAACTATGATTTTCAATATTTGTGGTACAAGATTGGTCTAAACAACCCTTACAGGATCAAAATAGTTACGATTTCCATTATTGCTAATTTGGGTTGGTTCTACTTTTTCCTGAATCGTGAACGATATAACATGGCAATGGGAGTTATTATGGGCACATTGATATATGCACCTTATATAATCTACGTTAAGTTCTTTTAATGAGCAATTTGAAGTTATACGTTATTGCTGGAGAGCCTTCGGGAGATTTACATGCTAGCAATATGATGCAAGCAATTCTGGACGAAGATTCTACAGTTGATTTTCGATATTGGGGAGGAGATAAAATGGTTGCAGTGCATCCTGGAGGTTTGGTGAAACATATCCGTGATCTCGCATTTATGGGGTTTGTCGAGGTTTTGGCCAACATTCGAACAATTTTAGGGAATATAAAACTTTGTAAAAAGGACATTGAATCTTACCAGCCAGATGCATTAATTTTGGTTGATTATCCAGGATTTAATTTGCGCATTGCTGAATGGGCGAAAAGTAAAGGCATAAAAGTCTACTACTATATTTCTCCGCAAGTTTGGGCATGGAAGCAGTCTCGTGTACATAAAATAAAAAAGGTTGTAGATGAGATGTTCGTTATTCTGCCTTTTGAAAAAGCATTCTACAAAAAATTCGATTTCGATGTTCAATACGTTGGACATCCATTGCTTGATGAAATTTCAAAGTTCAATGAGAATAAAGCTGATCAGGACTTTTATACACGTAATAAACTTGACGAGCGCCCAATCATAGCGGTATTACCAGGAAGTAGAAAACAGGAAGTTTCGAAAAAATTACCAATAATGTTGGAAGCGGTAAAAGGATTAGATTTATATCAAGTGGTAATTGCAGGAGCACCTACCTTATCCGCAGAATTTTATTGGGCAATTGATAGCTCTGTAAAAATCGTTGACAACGAAACATATACTTTATTGGCTAATTCACACGCAGCGATAGTTACTTCTGGAACTGCAACCTTGGAGACGGCATTGTTTAAAGTTCCAGAAGTTGTTTGTTACAAAGGATCACAGCTCTCCTACATGATTGCTAGACGTTTGATAAAGGTGAAATACATTTCACTTGTCAACTTGATAATGGACAAAGAGGTTGTTAAAGAGTTGATTCAGAAAGAGTGTAATGCGCAGCAAATTAGAGCCGAACTTGATCGTCTTTTGAATGACGAAACTTACCGAAATAACCTTCATTCGGAGTATGTGAAATTGGAGCAAGAATTGGGCGGTGGCGGCGCAAGTAAAAAAGTTGCACAATCCTTGTTGAAAACTATTCGTTAGCCCCAAAATCAAGGTTGAAACGAATTGTATTTTTGACATGGTGAAATACCTAATAATCATAGTGTTGTTTATGTGTTCATGGCTTTCCTTTAGTCAGGAGATGCGTATTGGACTTATTCGAACGTTAAAAATTCGCACTATTTCGATTGAAGCGCATGAAGGATCATACTCCATTTATGGAGATTCGACCTTTATTGGGAAGTTGGGGGCCGCGAAGTTTCAACTGCATGATCAAGGTGTAAAGTTTCAGCAAGGAGGGACAGTTCACGTGTTCTCAAAGGTTGTAATCGTTCAAGACAAGTCAAACTCAGCTTTAATGGTGAAGTCCGTAACACCAGCCTCCAAAGTTCATTATTTTAGAGATAATCTTGAAATAACACGAGAATCGAATGCGCAATTGGGGGTAGTGAATCTTGTTGATATGAATAATTACCTAGCTGGTGTAATTGAATCAGAAGGCGGCGGCGGTCGTCATGTTGAATATTACAAGGTTCAGGCATTGATGAGTAGAACATATGCACTTAAAAACGAACAGCGACATCGTAAAGAGGGTTTTTCATTATGCGACGGAGTGCATTGCCAAGCCTATCATAATATGCTTAGACATACTCCAAAAATAGCTGTAGCGGTTAAGGAGACATCTGGCGAAGTGCTGGTTGATCAACAGAACGAACTTGTCACGACCTATTTTTCTGCAAATTGTGGAGGTCAAACATGCGATGCATCCTACATTTGGAATACTTCTGTGCCTTATTTGGAAACTTTTCGAGATACTTTTTGCATTCATACACGACAATCTACATGGACAAAATCGGTAGGGAAATACGCTTGGAAGAAATTTCTGGAAGACGAGTATGGTGTGTCTGAAAAGAAATACGGCGATTTAATTTATAATTTCAATCAATCGCAACGACGCGCTTTTTACATTCATCCGTCATTGGGAGTTCCACTGCGTGATTTAAGGAAGAAATTTCGCCTAAAGTCAACTTATTTCTCAACACATCTAGAGGGAGAGAATGTCGTGCTTAGCGGTAATGGATTTGGACACGGCGTCGGGCTTTGTCAAGAAGGGGCGATGAACATGGCTAAGGCGGGGTATTCATATGACCAGATAGCCTTGTTCTATTTCAGTAGGGTGCGAATTATTGATTATTTCCGCTCACAGTTTTTTAGCCAGAAAGAGGAATTGCACGATTCAGAGTAGAAATATGGGGTCAATTATTACTCCAACAAAAAAGGCTTAAATCATCAAGCCTTTCTCGTTTTCTATGTTTGATTATGCTATAGCGCTACATGAGAGCACTTTGCTGAGTTATTCGTAGAAGATAACAAATACGTCTTCATCATCTTTTTTAAAGTACTTGTGCTCTCTGGCAAAGCGCTCTAATTCTGGTTGGTAATTCAATTTTTCCAACGTAAGGGATGTTTCGTCCAGTTTGTTCTTGAACTCCTCCTTTTTCTCTTCAAGTTTTATTAGCTTATTTCGCTGAGAAAAAATTGTGAAGATGTCGTTTTCGTCGAGAAAGAGAGTGTAAACAAAAAATATAGTGCTGGCAAGAATAAACTTGTTTTTAAGATAGGGGAGCACTTTTTTCATTAAGCGAAGTTACGAAACCTGCATTCGCCTTTTAGTTGCATGGTGCGATAGTTATGCAATGCTGAATGTTGAAACACGTAGGGCGCGTAGGTATATTTCAAGAAAAAGCCCTCTGCAACATGGTTGAGAGGGCTTTAATATTTAGTAGTGAAATTTATTGATTCACAATTTCATCGTAACGTTCTTTCCAATCTTCATCATCTTCGAACCATTGCCCCGCTTTGTTTAAAAGTGCCTGAGCTTTGTCGTTCTGACGTCCTTTTCGCATTGCAACTGCAGAATGTAGGATCCCAAGTTTTAACATCTTTCGATCGGCTTCACTCCATCCGTCGATACTTTCAATCGCTTCAAGTTCGGCATTTCCTTCTTGCCATAATGTTCTTGCTGTTGGCTTGTCCATGTCCTGGAACTTACAAGCACCCATCATGAATTTAACACCTGCCGTTTGAAAGGTGATGGTTTTGTACTTTATCGCCCATCCGTATGCTTTTTTGTATCCTCCGGCAGAAATTTCGTTGTCTATGACCTCGAACAAACTCATCTGGAATAGATCTAAAAACTCTCTGTGCTCTTCAAAGGTAGCACCGTCGTTATACTTTATGTCGTAAGCTAAGCCCTTCTTTAAATACTTAATGGCATCCTTATACGCGTTCTTAAATTTTTCGTCAGGTGTCCCTGACAAAGAGATTTTATACAAACCTTTCGACAGCCAGATATAAGGAAGGATATCTTTCTTTGTTTTGTCTTTCTCGGTGTAACCAGATGCTACTTTTGCTAGTTTTTCATAATTGGCATCAGCATATAGAACTTTTAGATCGTCGTATTTTGGTGGTTGTGCATACGTTAATGTAGCAGTGAAAACGATACAAAAAATGGCAAGTAAATTTTTCATTTTGGTCTTTTTTCAGTTTGAATTTCAAATATTATGCCGAAACAAATAATGAGTCAAAGTTATCATTTTTTGGTTTAAGCTCAATCATCGTAACTTTTTATTAGTAATTCGAGAATTTCCTGTGCCGCTTTTGAAATTTTCGTCCCAGGCCCGTACACTCCAAACACACCAGATTCAAATAGGAAGTCATAGTCTTGTTGAGGAATAACACCTCCTGCAACAACCATGATGTCGTCGCGACCAAGTTTCTTTAATTCTTCAATGACCTTTGGGACAAGTGTTTTATGTCCGGCTGCTAATGACGATACGCCTAAGATGTGTACATCATTTTCAATGGCCTGTTTTGCCGCTTCTTCTGGTGTTTGGAAGAGTGGCCCAATATCAACATCAAATCCGATATCTGCGAAAGAGGTGGCAATTACTTTTGCCCCCCTGTCATGTCCATCTTGTCCCATTTTCGCAACCATGATTCTAGGTCTTCGTCCCTCAAGTTTGCTGAATTTATCGGCAAGTTCTTTTGCTTTGTTAAAATCTGTATCTCCCATAGATTCTGAAGAATAAACACCGTTTATGGATCGAATTGTTGCTTTGTAGCGACCGAATACTCTTTCTAATGCCGAAGAGATTTCTCCCAAAGATGCGCGTTCACGTGCACAACGAACGGCGATTTCAAGTAAGTTTCCATTGCCTGATTTTGCAGCTTTAGTTAGTTCAGCTAATGTTTCCTCAACCTTTGCTGAGTCACGATTTGATTTAAGTTCCTGAAGTCGATCAAGCTGTGAATTTCTAACCTTTGTATTGTCAACTTCCAAGATTTCAATGCCTTCTTGTGAGTCAAACTCATAGCGGTTGACACCAACAATGATATCTTTGTTTGAGTCGATGCGTGCTTGTTTCCGAGCAGCTGCTTCCTCAATTCGCATTTTCGGGAGACCAGTTTCAATGGCCTTTGCCATTCCTCCGAGTTCTTCCACTTCAGTGATGAGCTCCCATGCCTTTTCAATAAGTTCTTCGGTCAGTTTTTCAACATAGTAGCTTCCTCCAAAAGGATCCACATGCTTAGTAATGCCAATTTCTTCTTGTAAGAAGATCTGTGTGTTTCTAGCGATGCGTGCTGAAAAATCCGTTGGTAAGGCAATGGCTTCATCCAATGCATTTGTGTGAAGCGATTGTGTTCCGCCCAGCGCAGCAGCAAGTGCTTCAATGCATGTGCGGGCAACATTATTGAAAGGATCTTGTTCAGTCAAACTCCAACCAGACGTTTGACAATGAGTCCGGAGTGCCAGTGATTTTTCTTTTTCAGGGTTGAATTGCTTAACCAGCTTGGCCCAAAGAACACGTCCAGCTCTTAATTTTGCTATTTCTGTGTAATGATTCATTCCAATTGCCCAAAAGAAACTAAGGCGTGGAGCAAAGTCATCAATGCTCATTCCAGTATTGATTCCCGCGCGTAAATACTCCAGACCATCTGCTAATGTGTAGGCTAATTCAATGGCTGCTGTAGCTCCAGCTTCTTGCATGTGATAGCCAGAGATTGAGATAGAATTGAACCGTGGCATGTTCTGCGAGGTGTACTCAAAGATATCTGAGATGATTCGCATGGATGGAAGGGGAGGGTAAATGTATGTATTTCGCACCATGAACTCCTTCAAAATGTCGTTTTGAATTGTCCCCGCAAGTTCTTTTTTATCTACGCCTTGTTCTTCTGCTGCTACAATGTAAAATGCCATAATCGGAATCACTGCCCCGTTCATGGTCATTGAGACAGACATTTTATCCAGTGGAATCTGGTCGAACAGTATTTTCATGTCCAAAATAGAATCAATTGCGACACCCGCTTTTCCGACATCACCAATAACACGTGGATGATCTGAGTCGTAACCACGATGTGTGGCTAAATCAAAAGCAACAGAGAGTCCTTTTTGTCCTGCAGCAAGATTTCTTCTATAAAAAGCATTTGATTCTTCTGCAGTTGAGAAACCAGCATATTGACGAATTGTCCATGGACGAATAACATACATGGAACTATAAGGGCCTCTTAAGTATGGTGCTAACCCTGATACAAATCCTATTTGTTCAGTGTTTTTAATGTCTTCGGGTGCATAAAAATTATTTAATGAAATGCCCTCAGCAGTTTTAAACTCACTTGACTTCTCTTGCTTTTTTGAACGTGGAGAGGTTTCGTATGGAATCTGACTAAAATCTACTCTGCTCATGCCTCAACAGTATTATATGCGTTTTCTAAAATCAACTGATTCATGCCTAAATAGCTTTGTTTTTCTTTCCAACTATTCTCTATTTCATTGGGAGTTGGATACTTATTGATGCCAATTCCAACTGTTGCCCCTTTGTTAAATTTCTGAATCCTCAATGCCTGTTTTTCGTTTATTCTATTTCGAAGGCTTTCGAGTGCTTTTTTTGTAAAAACACCTCCTTGATCATCAAGTTTCTGAAATGCTTTCCACGCCTTTTTAGCGATACATTCTGTAATGTTTTCAACCGAATAGCTTCCGCCAAGTGGATCAATTACCACGTCTAAATAAGATTCCCCTTTGAGAATTGATGAAATATTTAGAGCCATTCGCTCTGCCAGTTGTGAAGAACCGTTCGTAGAAAGTGAATCGTAAGGTAAAATCACAATTCCATTAACCCCAGCATTAATTGCTGACATTGCCTCTGTCGTTTGGCGAAGTAAATTGGTGTGTGGGTCTTTCAAGGACTTGTTCATGTGGCCTAGCACCGCTGTGATGTTACATGCGTAGGAACAAGAATGTTCTGGGCTATAAGCTTCAACGATCTTGGACCAAAGTCTTTTTAGTGATCGAATTTTGGCGATTTCATAGAAATAGTTTCTGCCAACGCCAACTTTAAATGTTATACAGGCTGAGGCTTGATCTATTGTGAATCCAAGTTCCATTAACTTAACAAGGTATTCATGACCAGCGCTAAGGCAAAAAGAAATCTCTTGCCATGTAGTTGCTCCAGCTTGTTGAATTTTAAATCCACTGACACTGCAGAACGCCTGTTGTTTAGTTTTAAATTTTTCGGCAATTGATTTAAAGTCGTCTTCGTTCCATTGATCCTCTAGAAAATCAATGTTGTATTGAACTCCACTTGAATTTGAAACACAACTGTGTACAGCTTCGAATTCGTCTTTTGAGTTAATTACAAACTGTGACGCTATGTGTTCTAATTGAATTTCTGATAATACCGAATTCCAATTGGTGTTCGGTTTTCTGGATTTAAAAACAAGTAAATCAGCTCCTGCATTAAGCGTTTCGAGTGCCTTTTTATTTGCTTTCGTTTCGTTTTCAATTTCAACAAGAAAACCATTGCTCCATTTATTGTTTGGAGCATTCATTCCTCGTGTGAAAGGGAAATTACCAGGAGTTGTGTCAGAAATATTGAGGTCCTCGGAATGATAGTACGTTGAGAGGTTTAACTCTTCAATTTCGTCGTCAATTTGTAGTAAGGAAGTGTCCTTGCCTTTGAGGTCAGTGATTAGCTTGTTCTTCCAATCTTCCTTTGATACTTTTTTAAATGCTTTAAAAAAATCACTCATCGCTTTGCGTGTTCAATTCGGTATTTTGTTTAGGTAATTTCTCTGTGATATAAAGATAGACAATCGTAGAAACCATAACTGTAATTACGGGAGAAATTGGTATTCCAACAATCGGGATAGTGTAAATGGCGAGGAATAGCGCGCCTGTTAAAAGCATTGTAAGCGGCTTGTAAAAAGCAAAAGTGAGTGTGTCAAATAAGCCTTGAGAATAACGCTCGAATGCAAAATCGTAGAACGAAAAACCAAAAAAGAAGGCTGCGATGCAGAAATAAACAATTGGGTCTATTATTTCCAGTCCTAGAAATTTAGAGGCTAGCCAATACAAGATTATGCATAGAAATTCAAGAAGTAGGGCAATAATGATCACAAAAATCATTCTAAAGAAGTCGTTTAAAAAGCGAACAAGGGTAGTTTTATATGTTTTACCTGTAAGGTTGCTGTCTAGTTTTTCACCCAGAAGGGTGTTAAATGGGGACAAAGCAGTTAGAACAATGAAGATGTATACTTGTCGCGAAAGAAAATCTACTATTTCAAAAATCTTTTCAGCGCCTGAGTTGACCCAATCAAAGAACCAGCCAAATGTCCAGTTAACCCAAGAGTACTCACTTGAGAGCGTATACGATTCCTGCAAAGAGTCTGTATAATAAAGCATCCACCAATAGATTCCTGTGATTATAGCTCCTGGAATGAAAAAGACAAGGTACTTACCCTTTGCGAGTTCAAGAAGTGAAGTTGTGATTCCCTTAATGTGGTATGAGATTGTGTTCATGCGGAAGCGTGTCACACAAAGTTAATCAATCCTATGTTGTGATATACTTTATTAAAAGATAAAATCCGACATAGAAAAGAAGAATGCCAAGACCTAGTTGAACTTTTGATGTGTAGCCTTGTCGTCTCCAGTAGAGCCAATTTAGTGTGCCAGCAATAATTGCAGGGATTATTGGGTAGACGAACAATTCAACCATTTATTCCGAATTGTTCTAAGTGATGTGTGAAATGCTTCGAATGGAGTTTTAACCACTGCTCGTGTGACAAGTGTCCGAAATTGGGATGAAGCGTTTTTGCGTTAGGGTGCTCATTAAAAAAAGTCTCAAAGTCTTTCCATGACGCTTCGAATTCTTTGATTGCTGAGTCAATATTTGCAGTGCGTAAAGGCGTTCCAGGTGTCGCAAACTCGACTTTGAAATTTTTAGGCATTGGATGTTCTGTGTTCAGAAAATTCTGAGCTTTTGCCACCTTGTCCTCAGGGATGAGTTGTTTGAATTGATGATCTTTAATGGAAAGCTTCAAGCTGTCTGATAAATGCTCAATCATTCGCTGAGCTGACATCTCACCCCACAGCGCAATGCTGGAGTCGTTAATGATTCTTATTTTTTCTAAAAACGCAGAAAGCGTAGGTTCTATAAATGGCATGAAGTCGAATTTAACCGACTACAATATTAAGACTTTTCGGAACAACGCTAACGTTCAATTCGTCCTGAACTTCAAATGGCTCTCCGTCGTAATGTGCAATCTTTCTGGATAACTTGATTTTTGCATTTTTGAATGAAGTGATCTCAGTAAACCGAGATTTGTCACTTCGTTTACTAAAAAACCGGTAGATAATTGAAGGTGCCGACCAGATAGAGAACGGCTTGAGGATTAATAATTCCAGTTTCCCATCCGTAACGTCAGATTTTGGTGATATGGTAAATCCGTTTCCAAACTGAGAAGAATTCGCAACTGTACAAAGAACAACAGGCAACGTTTTTACTTTACCGTCTAAATCAATCGAGACATTGATCGGGTTGTATTTGAAGAACTCCCGAATAATTAATCCGATGTATCCACGGAGTCCTCTTTTGTGGTGTGTGTCAAATTTTTTCGCAATTACAGCGTCAAATCCATATCCACCAACTCCAAGAAAAGTTTTGTCATTTACGAGAACCGTATCCATTTGAATGGACATATCGCGGTTGATGCATTCAATAGCATCTTTCACATTAAGTGGAATGTTGAGGTGACGAGCAAGACCATTTCCCGAACCAATAGGAAGAATAGCCAGTTTTGTATCAGTCCCAATCAAAGCTGTACCCACTTCATGCACCGAACCGTCTCCGCCAACCGCGCAAACAACATCGTAACCTTCAATGGTAGATTGCTTTGCGATAATTTTCGCATGTTTTCGGTACTCCGTCATTGCGATATCATAGTCGAACAATGTTAAGTCCAAATGTTCTTCAATAAGACCTGGAATATCATTCTTACTTCCGATACCGGAAATTGGATTAATGATGAAGCGAATTTTTTTTCTCATCTACTGTTGTTTGGTTCGTTATCAGATCCCGGTTGTATCGTTGAATGATGGCTTTTAACCTTTTTTCATTCATTTCAACCACGTTTTTGTGGTATGAAATTGAGTCAACTTGGGAGGTGCTCTGAACCGTAAAATCATACAAATTTCGTGCCTTTTCCTCGGTAAACGTGGTCATTAAGTTGTCTTTGAAGTAATAGTAGGTTCCTTCAAGGTAGGTAATTGCTTCTCCTTCAGGTTTTTGATAGAAGGAATTGCCGTACGAATAATAGTCTGTTTTTATGTTTAAAAGGTCTAGAATTGTAGGTAAAATATCGAGTTGTTGGAAGATTCTATCGCTTTTTTGAGGCTTAATTTTTCCACTTGGGTGATAAAACATAATTGGGATTCGGTACATGTGACTCCGCAAATTGTACAATTGAGTATTTGTGGCTGGTGTATGGTCTGCTAGAATGATGAAAAGAGTGTTGTCGAACCAAGGTTGTTTTTTCGCTTCTTCGAAGAATAGCTTTAAGGCATAATCTCCATAATTGATCGATGCACATATGGGTTGCGGTCCTTGTTTCACTTTGTCCCGCATGTGTTCTGGAATAAAATAGGGGTGGTGAGAAGAAAGCGTAAAAAGTGTGCCTAAAAAGGGTTCATTCAATTCGCTTAATTGCCTTGCCGTCCATGGGTTGAAATATTCATCCAGAATTCCCCAGGTCATATCAGAATGTTCCTCATTGTCGTATTCTATCCGACCGAGATAGTGATCGAAACCACAGATTGCCGCGAAGCCATCAAAACTCATAGAGCCGTTGGTTGCTCCGTGATAAAATGCCGATTCATACCCGTTTTTTGCAAGAATATTGGGCAGTGTGTTGATCTTGTTGCTCCCGTATGGGGAATTAATATATGGGCTATCCATCAAAGTTGGAAGTGATGCTATGACCGCTGGAACGGCTTCGATTGACTTTTTGCCGTTTGCAAAAGCGTATTGAAAAGATAAAGATTGACTCATGATAGAATCAAGGAATGGAGTGTAACCATTGCCGTTTTGATAGCCCCCTATGAATTCAGTTCCGAAGCTTTCTAGCATAATGATCATCACGTTTGTGCTGTCAGGCAAAATGTTTTGAGGAACAGTTGATTGATGAGGATCGAAATAGCTCAGCAATTCTTTTTCGTCATCAAAGAAGATCTTCAGTTCCAATGCCTTTTGATCAATTGTTTTGACCATCGTAAATGGTGTATTCAAAATGAAGGCTGTGTTTTCTGGAGCTGAATACATTGATGCTTCGATGATTCCAGTGGGCTTTAAAGCGAAACCACCTCTTCCCATGAAAAAGAGCAAGGGCACAAACACGATAAAGCCTCCAATCAATTGTTTGATTGAATTGCTTTTACCAAAATCAATGGACTTAATCCGTTTTTCTGTTTTGCGGTAAAGAAACTCTGTAGCTGTTATTAAGAGAATTAAAAAGAGAATTAGAAACCAAAAGTCTTTGATAAATGTTGTTAGTAGCTGACCGACATCTTCTCCGCCGCCGAATGTGGTAAACAAATCATAAGTAGAGCGTTTGCTCGTGTACTTGAAATATTCAACATCTAACAGGTTTAAAGCAATAAGAAGTGCATTTGTAAAGTGGAAAAGAAGTTTAAAAAAGATGCGATGTATTTTGTAATGATGAATCCGCAGTGGAAGTAAAAAAAGGACATAATAGGGGAGAAAGAACAGGCCAACCGTAATTAAGTCGAACCAAAGTGCCGTAAAGAAGTCTAAAAAAGACAAATTTTGAAACGCCCCTAAATTGAATAAGAGAAATATTATTCGAGTGATATACAACATGATGACTGCAATTCCCAATCGCTTAAGCAAGATCACCACATGTTCGGGTATTAACGCTAAAATCCGTTTCATTAATTCAAATGTAAAAATTATAGTTGGGAAATAAATTAACTTTGTGTTGAGGGCCTTGAACCAATGGAATTGTTAGAAATGTAAAGAAGTCTAACTATTTAATTGAAGGGTATAAATTGACTTAGTTGATATGGTTATCTTTGAATCGATAGTAGGATGGTAAGGCACTCGATGAACAAGGTTACAATTTAAGATACACATGAAGAATATTTTTTTTAGAGGAATTGCGATTTTCGCCTTGGTCAGTATGACTGGCGCAGCGTTTGGGCAAGTTGAATTGTCGAAGGAGACTACTAAAGAGAAGAAAGCAAAAGAAAAGAAGGAGAAAACTGAAAAAAAGAAAGACAATGCAACTTCTGTTTTTCTAACTGCAAATTGGTCTTCTACGAATCGAAAGTTGATTGAGAACGACGGATTGTTTGGCAAGCCTCTTGGTGAACGTGAATTTGAAAAGAGTTCGAATGCTTGGTCTTTCGAGTTGGGTTTTAGAAATAAGATTCACAAAAACATTTCATGGGAAGGTGGAATTTCCTTAATGCAGAATGCTGAAAGTTATCTATTTGAAGGTGCGGATTCAACGTATTCGTATAAAACGAAGTACATGTATATTGCTATGCCAGTGAAGCTCTATTACACGTATGGTGAGTCTTTTAAGTTGCTTGCGGGCGGAGGAATTGTTCCACAAATGTTTTTAGGGTATAAACAGGATATTGAATATACCAATTCACTGGATGAAACGACAACCGAGGAAGTGAAATTGAAGAGTGGATATAGTCCATTTGTGATAAGTGCAGTGGTAAATATCGGAACGCAAATTAAGCTTGGTGGAAACTGGTCTTTTCTCTTTGTTCCTGAGTATAAAATTCAACTCACAACAAGCAATGAAAAGAATTCAGCGTACAAACATTACGGACGATCACTTGGGTTTAATTTTGGTTTAATTCTGGATTTATAGCCTATGAAAATAAAGGAAGTAACAACTTATCTGGAGGAGCTTGCTCCATTGTCTAGTCAGGAGTCCTATGATAATTCTGGTTTAATCGTTGGAGATCCTAACGTTGTTGTAAGCGGCGCACTGATTAGTCTTGATTGTATTGAGTCGACGGTGGAAGAAGCGATCAGTCTTGGGATTAAACTCATTATTGCACATCATCCAATCGTTTTTAAAGGGTTGAAGAAGTTGAATGGAAAAGATTATGTTGAGCGCGCAATCTTAAAAGCGATAAAGAATGATATTGCCATTTATGCAATTCACACAAATTTTGATAATTACAATTTTGGAGTGAATCGTGAGATTGGAGAGCGCTTAAATTTAACGGGTTTACGAGTTTTGTCGCCAAAGCAGAATGTGCTTACAAAATTGGTGTGCTTCGTTCCTGAAGTAAGTGTCGATAGTGTTGCGAAAGCGATGTTTGATGCAGGTGCTGGGCAAATTGGCAATTATACAGAATGTAGCTTCAAGACGGAGGGGTTGGGGACGTTTAAGCCAATGGACGGAGCGAATCCTGCGGAAGGAGAAGTAGGAAAGTTGAGCGTAGAACACGAATTCAGACTTGAGGTGCTCGTATCGAATCACCTATTGAACAACGTGGTGAGGGCAATGAAAGAAGCACATCCCTATGAAGAAGTTGCGTATGAGATGTATTCCATTTTGAACGATAATCAGACAGAAGGAGCAGGGATGATTGGAGAGTTGGAGACGTCTGTTGATGAGCTTGAATTTCT
>CAJQJL010000171.1 GCA_905478665.1 uncultured Flavobacteriales bacterium | reverse complement strand
TTGTAGGATTTACAGTATCCTTCAGGCTAACAATCTTTTCCGTATAATGAGATTTATTCTTAGCCACCGCTTTATCCATTCTTCGGCTATTGATCCGATCCTGCTTCGCTAAACGCTCACGGTTCTTTAAACGAATTTTTTCATTTTTTCGAATCCGCTTATCCGCGACTTTTGTTGAATCGACAAGGTTGAAAGCATTGAGTTTCCATTTGACACCAAATCGTTTGTAGTTGGGCTGTTGCCTGATTATTGCACTGAGATCGTATTTATCAAGTTTATCCCCCGTTTGGATGATCGAGTTCTTCTTCAATAAATATTTTCCTTCTGGAACATGTTTGGTCTGTTTACACGCAACAAATCCAAGAGCTAGAATTAAAAGAATATATGTATGTTTGATCTTTAACAAAAGGCTTTCAGTAAAGCGCAAAAATACTAAAAAACATAGGTGGAATCGCTTTCAAAAAACAAGATCAAATGGATTCGCTCATTACGGTTGAAAAAAAACCGTGATAAGGAACAGCTGTTTGTTGTTGAAGGAGAAAAAATGGTTCAAGAAGTACTCAGTAACTGGGCAGCTTCTGTGGAGTGTTTTTGTACAACTGAAGAGCTGTCTAATGCAGGTTTTGAAAGTTTTCACGTTGACGAACGAACGTTGAAAGAAATCAGTGCATTGACCACCCCTAACAAATACTTAGCGGTTGTAAGAAAGCCTGAATTCACTGAATCATCCCATACCTTTATCTTGGCGATTGATGGTATACAGGACCCAGGAAACATGGGGACAATCCTACGAACGGCAGACTGGTTCAAAGTTGACAAGATTATCTGTTCAATGGAAACGGTCGATATTTTTAACCCAAAGGTTGTTCAATCGAGTATGGGATCCATTTTTAGAATTCCAGTTGAATACTGCGACCTAAGAACATATCTTGCCGAGACCGATCTTCCAGTTTACGGTGCTTTACTTGAAGGGGAAAATGTTTACTCAATGAATTTAGAACGCAAGGGAATTCTTGTGATGGGAAATGAAGGTAAAGGCATCTCCGAAGAGATTAAGTCGCGAGTTCAACAACCTGTCCATATTCCAAGGCTTGGGGAAGCAGAATCGTTAAATGTGTCAATTGCAACAGGAATTCTACTTTCAGAATTTTCACGCTAGACTTCTGAAGTTCTTTTTTCAGCAATCATATTTATACACTTCATTCCGTCAATTGCCGCAGAGATAATTCCTCCCGCATATCCAGCGCCTTCTGCACAAGGATACAATCCACTGACATCAGGATGCTCTAAGGTTTCTGTTCTGGGAATTTGAATAGGTGATGAAGTTCTTGATTCAGGCGCGTGTAAAATTGCCTCATTGGTAAGAAATCCATTCATTTTTTTTCCAAACTCTTTGAATGCCTCGCGTAGTGAATCTCCAATATTCTGAGGAAGTACCTCATTTAAATCAACACTGGTTAGCCCTGGTTGATACGAAGATTTTGGCAAGTCTTTAGATTTTCTCCCTTCGATAAAGTCAATCAAACGTTGAGCTGGAACCTTTTGTGTCTGACCCGCTACTTCCCAGCACTTTTGTTCGACAGATTTTTGAAAATTCATGCAGACAAATGGATCACTGCGATCGTCAAAATCTTCGGGTAGAACACTGACTACAATTCCTGAATTTGCATAAGGGTTGTTACGTTTCGACGGAGACCAACCGTTAGTCACTACTTCACCTTGTTGTGTAGCGCATGGTGCAACTATTCCACCTGGACACATACAAAACGAATAAACTCCCCTTCCATTCACTTGCGCAACCAAACTATAGGAAGCAGGCGGCAAGAAATCATCATTTAAGCGACCGTGGTATTGAATTTTATCAATTAAATCCTGTGGATGTTCGATGCGGACTCCTAACGCAAATGCCTTTGGTTTCAATTCCCATCCTTTTTGATGGATCATCTCAAAAATGTCACGGGCAGAATGTCCGGTTGCCAAAATTAGATCCTCAAATGCATATTCTTTCTCTCCGTTGATCTGAACACCAGTTACCTGTCCATTTTCAGAAAGAATGTCGGTGAGTTTTGAATCAAAGTGTACTTCTCCACCAAATTCGATGATCGTTTCACGCATCTTGACAATGATCTGTGGAAGTTTGTTGGTGCCAATGTGTGGGTGAGCATCTACAAGGATTTCATCTGTTGCACCGAACTCAACAAACCACTCAAGTGCTTTTTGAATATCTCCTCTTTTCTTTGATCGCGTGTAGAGTTTTCCATCAGAATACGTACCTGCACCACCCTCACCAAAGCAATAATTCGACTCGCCATTTAGAATTGAATCCTTATTCAAAACCGCCAAATCTCTTCTTCGAGACCTTACGTCTTTTCCACGCTCAAAAATCACAGGTTTAAGTCCAATTTCTAAGGCACGAAGCGCAGCGAATAAGCCTGCAGGCCCACTACCTATAATCGCAACCTTTCTTGCATTACTGACGTTATGCGGCTTAAAAGAATCCAATTGTGGAATTTCTTCTTCGTTCTGATAAACCGTGAATGAACAATTAATTTTTATTTGTCTTTTTCTCGCATCAATAGAGCGACGTTTCCACTTAAAAATGAAATCGTCATTTTTTAAATCTAATTCCTTCTTGATTTTCTGACGCAAAAATGTTTCATCCTTTGCTTGTTCAGGAGTTGTTTGAAATTGAATTTGTTCAGACATCTTATCCTTCAAAGATTATTGAGAACCACCAGACACGGTTGTATGTCTTCTCAATAGGATTACCAACGAACGTATTGTCTGGAATGTATGAATTTGTAAATCCATGTGAATATTTCACTTCCATTCCGAATTTAAAATATGGTGCAAAAAACTCAATCCCTGCACCTATTTGTCCCTGCCAATCACTTTGTCGAATCTTAATAAATGGATCGTTAAAATCCTGTGTTGCATCCTCCTGCGATTGCAAGTCGGCAGAGTATTGCGCTCCAATGAGAACATACGATGCGAAATTATTCACTCTCAACGTCCTGAATTGAAACATTAAAGGAAAATCGAGGTTGGTAGAGTTAATTCGTTCTTCGTTGTAAAAATCAGATGTATCCGACTCTTCGAATGTGTAGTTCAACACCCTCTCTTGAAATGAAAGCGTTGGGATAAAACGTAAGCGAACTACGGGGGTTCCCAACTTTAGTGTCGTTACAATCCCTACCTGTCCACCTGCCGAACTTTTTACTGTCAGCGATTTTAATTTGTACTTCTCGTATGCATTGGGTGTTTGAAAAAGTGTAAAGCTTGATGTGTTTGCCCCCAACATAAAACCAAAATGCAACAGCTTTTCATCAAAACGTCTATAGTTTTGTGGTTTCTCTTTTTGTCCTATCGCTGAAAAAGAGCACATAACAAGAAGCACCATCGTCCATTTCATGCGTTTAAGAACGATTGCCAAAGTCTGATATTGTCTTTTCTTGTTTTCCACTTATTTAATTCCAGAGTAAATTGTTGCGATTCCTCCCGAAACAAGCTTTGCTTCAACGTTTTTATATCCAACCTTCGTCATAATATCCGTGAAATCCTGTCCCTCTGGAAAAGCTGCCACAGATTCTGGCAAATAGGTATATGCTCTGCTGTCCTTAGATATTGTTTTTCCAAAAAATGGGATCAAGTACTTTGAATAGAATCCAAAGAACTGTTTCACTGGAAAACGTTTGGGTTTCGAAAACTCTAGGATAACTGCCATTCCTTCAGGTCGCAACACGCGGAGCATATCAGCCAATCCAACTTCCAAATGCTCATAGTTACGAACCCCGAAGCCAACTGTTAAGGCATCAAAATAATTATCATCGAAAGGCAAATCTTCTGAATCTCCCAATTGCATCGTTACAATATGATCTACACCCTTTTTCTTCATTTTCTCCTTCCCAACATCAAGCATACCACTTGATATATCAACGCCAACGACCTCCTTTGGTTTCAGTTTTAATGCGGCTATCGCAAAATCCCCTGTTCCTGTAGCGATATCCAAAATCCGTTCAGGCGCAACAGCTTTTAGTTTCCGAATTGCTTTTTTACGCCAAATCTTGTCTATTCCTAAGGATAAAAAATGATTCAAAAAATCGTAGCGCTTAGAGATATTGTTAAACATCTCAGCGACTTCCTCCTTTTTAGAAGTTTGTTCTTTATTGTAGGGTTTTACAACCTTTTCTTCCGTCATACACTTAACCGACCATTGTATGGCCTTTCGGGTATTTATAATTCTTACTTATCACTTTCTTACCTACCAAATAGGCCAAAGTTAATGTTCCTACACGACCAATAAACATGGCGATTATCAGAACGACTTTACCCACGGGGCTTAAATCAGCTGTAATTCCTGTTGAAAGCCCAACGGTACTAGCGGCTGACACATGCTCAAAAACCAAATCCATAAAGTCATATTTTCCTGAAGCCAGTAAATCTGCTTCGGAAATAGCCAATACAAATGGACCAATAATATTCCCGACTATAAAGAACAGGAAAATGGCATATGCCTTCAATACAATATCATTTGAAATTGTTCTTTTAAACAACTCTGTATGCGGCTTTCCTTTAATTGTTGATATTACTGCTGCCCACATAATCGCAAAAGTTGAAGTACGAATACCACCACCTGCTGACCCAGAGGAGGCTCCAATAAACATGAGGAACAGGAATATTATCATCACAGGCATAGTAAGCGTAGCAGTATCCACAACGTTAAACCCAGCATTTCTTGTTGTCATAGACTCGAAGAGCGCTGTAACCACGGCGCTTAACGTACTTTTTTCGCTTAAGCCGTTATTCCATTCAGCGATTAGAAAAACGATGGCACCTAAGGCCAATAAGCCCAATGTAAAGTAGAGGGATATTTTCGTTCCAAACTCAATCGTTTTCCACGGTGTTCGCATTCGCTCTCTGAGGCGCTTGACCTCAAAGAGGTCGAACATATAGATCATACCAAACCCTCCAAAGAAAAAGAGTATGAAAATAATTGTGTGAACAAAGGTATTGTTAATCACATCTGGATGCATCAACCCTCCGTGTAAGGTAGAGAGTCCAGCATTATTAAAGCCAGAAACACCATGAAAGACGGATTGGAAAAACCGATGTCCGCTATCGGCAAAAACACCTTCACTTCCAAAGCCAATAAACAGTAGAATGATTCCGATTACCTCAATCGTCGTAGCCCAGAGAACAATCTTGGTCAGCATTGATTTCGCCTTTAAAATAGAGTCCTTGTTGACAAAATCTTCGATTACTTCATGGTATTTTATCCCCACTCCAAACTTTGCTACAACGAGCATCAAGGCACCAAAGGCAATGGTATTCAATCCACCCAACTTAATTAAAATGAGCACAATCATCTGACCTTTAAACGTCAGCGTATGCGCAACATCAACGGTAGAGAGTCCAGTTACACTTACCGAAGACATTGAAAGGAAAAGCGAATCGATAAACCCCATCCCTCCTTCTATTCGGGACATTTCAGGGAGCATCAACAAAAGTCCGCCCAACAGAGTCATCGTAGCAATTGAGATCGTAAACAACCATCCAGGATGAATCTTCAACCACGGCTTAAAATTCCGCTTTGTAAAGAGGTTGTTGAGGATAATTATAAATATGAAAAGCTGTACGAAGATCATTGAAAACGCACCAAAGTCCTCAAATCCAATAGATGCAAAAATGGGTTCAATGATCATAGTATCAAAGAAGTTATACGCGATCCCTTCTACTAAGAGCAATACTATAATAATCCCTTCGAACCAATTGTTTTTGAGAAATGTGGGGGGATGAAAATCAAAGAAAAGCTTCAATAAAAATCGGAAAATATAGAAGCCAAAACTAAGTTCAAGAATGGTAAAGCAAACTTCACGTGAGAATTGAGTCAACCCAAATCCGTAGAAGTAAACGAGTGTACCTAAAGCAGTCAGTGAAACGATTACGTTCATAACCGTCAGCGCTCCCAAAACTTTTGGTTTCGCATCGTAAATCAACAAGTTGACTTTTTCTCTAAACTGCTTTAAAGTCATGCGAGAACAACTTTTTGCACCTCATGCATCAACTGGTGTTTATCTATTGGAACAACTCCGCTCATTTCGCATACCAATCCACCAGATAAATTTGCAATTTCGGCAACTTCCTTCGCGCTTAAACCTACAGTCATACATAAGGTTGCGACAGAAATCACTGTATCTCCCGCTCCACTCACATCTGCAATATTTCGGATATGCGCAGGAATGTAGGCCTTCTCATCGCCTTCTTTCACAAAAACACCATGCTCAGAAAGCGTTACAAAGCTGATTTTGTTATCAATAATTGATTCTAGTTTCTCAATTGCCTCCTCAAATTTGTCCTGATCTTCGACAAGATCAAACTCAAGATTCAATCCTTCCTTTAGCTCCTTTAAATTTGGCTTAAAGAGCGTCACATTCTTGTAGGCGAAAAAATTGTCTTTCTTAGGGTCTACCGTTACAATTATGTCTCTGCTATTCGCTAGTTCAATAACTTTCTCAATAACAACTGGCGTGAGTAACCCTTTGTTGTAGTCCTCAATTATCACAGCATCTACACCTTGACGAATGATCTCTTCCAATTTCTGAAGAAGCGCCTTTTCTTCATCGGCATTTAATGCAGTTGTTTCTTCTTCATCAATACGCAACAGGTGTTGATTATTGCCAATAACTCGCGTTTTTGTTGTCGTGTTTCTATCTGTACTCTCAATAATTCCTTCCGTACTCAATGCTCTGTTATCGAGCAAATTAAAGAACTTCTTTCCTCCACTATCTTTTCCTACAATAGCACAAAGTATTGGCTCAGCGCCAAGCGCTAGAAGGTTTAGTGCAACATTTGCTGCTCCGCCAAGACGATCTTCTGACTTTTCGAGATTAATAATTGGAACTGGCGCTTCAGGACTTACTCGCGATACTTTCCCACGTAAGTAGGCATCAACCATTACGTCTCCGAGTACAAGAACCCGCTTCTGTGTAAACTGTTCAAATAAGTCCTCAACATTCATTAGCTCAACTTTTCTAGCGCAGTTTTTATACGTGCCATGGCATCAGTTAATGTTTCTTCTGATGCCGCGTATGAAATGCGGATACAATTTGAATCACCAAAAGCTTCTCCTGTCACCAAGGCCACAAGTGCTTCATTCAACAGATACATGCATAAATCAGATCCGTTATTTATTACAACACCATTAAACGACTTACCGTAAAAGTACGAAACATCAGGAAAAACGTAGAAAGCCCCTTCAGGCACGTTTGCTTTCACACCTTCAATCGTATTCAACGCATCCAAAACCAGCGTTCTTCTGCTAGCAAATGCTGCAATCATATCTTCCAAAACAGCTGGATCAGCCTCCATAGCCGCTATAGCTGCTTTCTGTGTAATGGAACACGTACCAGAGGTGAATTGACCTTGAACTTTAGAACAAGCAGAAGCAATCTTTTTACTCGCTCCAATGTATCCCAATCTCCAACCTGTCATTGCCCATGCCTTCGAAACTCCATTAATGGTTACGACCTGCTCATAGACATCATCAAACTGAGCAAGACTACTGTGCTTTGAAGTGAAGTTTATGTGCTCATATATTTCATCACTGATCACGACGATATGTGGATATTTCACCAATACATCTGCCAATGCTCTCAATTCTTCTTTACTATAAACTGATCCAGTTGGATTACATGGAGTCGAAAAGATCATCATTTTCGTCTTCGGTGTAATAGCCTCCTGCAGTTGCGCTGCAGTGATTTTAAAATCGCTTTCAATACCTGCATTTACAATTACAGAAGTTCCTTCTGAAACTTTTACAATCTCAATATATGAAACCCAATACGGTGCAGGAATGATTACCTCATCACCTTTATTAACGATGCTCATAACAACGTTTGCAATCGATTGCTTGGCACCCGTTGAAACGACTATTTGGTCTACTCCATAATTGAGTCCATTGTCACGCTTAAACTTATCAGAAATGGCTTGTCTTAAATCATCATACCCAGGAACTGGCGTATACTTCGTGAAGTTATTCTTCATAGCTTCAACAGCGGCGTCCTTTATGAATTCAGGTGTATTAAAATCTGGTTCACCAAGACTCAAAGAAATAACGTCTTTTCCTTCAGCTTTCAACTCGCGACTTTTCCTAGACATTGCGATCGTAGCCGACTCTTCCATTGCATTTAAACGGTCAGATAGTTCAATCATAGTTATGTTCAATTTAATTGAACCACAAACTTACAACAAAGAAGAAAAGAAACGGTTTCATCTGACCAAAATTTCACCTTGTTTCGGTCAAAATTAAGTGCTAATTCAAATCAGGATATTTTTCTATATCGTCGGCCGTTATAATACTATCAAGGAAAAGACTCTCTAAAATCTTAGAAGCAATGTACTCGTGCCCCATTGGAGTCCAGTGCTGACCGTATTCTTTGAACTTATGCTTTGTTGGCAAGTGCTGATATTTAATTCCAGCTAATTCCAGAAATTCAACTTCTTTTGGATCATTCGCAGCGTAGGTAAATACAACTCTAAACTCAGCTCCTTTTTCTTTCAAATATTCATGCATCGCGGCAAGCAATTCAAAGCGAAGATCTGGAACTAATAAAGGCTCTTCCTTCATAATTCGGTTATTCAATAAAAACAACGATTGAATGAACTTGCTTTTGAAGGCAATCGGGTATTGACGTTGCTGATAACGAAAACATTTTGGAACAGGTGTCCCTTTTAATGACAACTCATTCTTTTCAATCTGAAAGTAAGGCTTGTAATAATTGTAATTGTAATTATTACGATTGTCAATCGAATCATTGCTATGAACTACCAAGTAAACAACATCGGGGGTGTATTTTGGAAACCACTTCTTGAGTAAGATGTACTCCTGATCTGTACCGTATCCACTCACTCCCATGTTATAGATTTCCCATTCCGGAAGAAAAGCCTGAATATTGGCAGTAAATCTACTTTTCTCTTTAACGTCATATCCCCACACAAATGAATCGCCTAAAAAAGCAATCGCTTTTCTCTTTGAATCCTTTTCATGTTCCCTATCGCGAAATCCATCCTTGTTATTGCTTATTTCCGTACGATACATTCCCGTATACACACAATCTGTAGCCTCTCGAGGAAACCAACCTAAGGTGTCATCGTAGCGATAACACGCTGTTTTTTCATCCTCGTACTCAAGTGGAAACTCAACAAAAAGTCGCGCTCCGATTTCACCAAAAATAAAAATCACCGCAATCCATACTGAGCCCAGCAATACGACTTTTTTTACTTTTTGTTTTGACACAGACATAGATGGATTTCTTCAAAAATAATCTTTTCAGACTATCTCATATCGAGTATGTAATTATTCCAAAGCCACAATTTTTCGTTAAAACGAACAAATACACTACTATTTTTCGGTAACAACATTAACTCGTCGATAATCAATCCTGGTCTATTGGATGGTTGTTCCATTCTCAGTTTTATCGAATGTGCATTGTTGATCTCAATTTCAGAATGCCATCTCAGCCAATTATCCCAATAGGTAAATGATCGTTTTGCACTTTCAATCTCCTCTTCAGAAATCAGTTTGCCTTTTGCATCGTATGTTTCAAGAATCAACTTCGCTTGATTTCTGTTCTTCGAGGTTTCGAACCAAAAACTCAACTCGTACGCACCAGCCTCCAAATCTGGAGCATCTTTATTCTGATCAAAGAAGTATTTATCTGAATTTTCAAACGCTCCTCCATTCAAGGCTGTTTTGGATTTCTTTGAGTCAAAAGACAAATACATAGGAGGATCCTCACCAAAATAAAATACATTTTCAGATTCGGTATAATTGCTTTTGTAGTCATTCAACCATGAAAATATTTCCTCCTTGTTGGTCGACCAAATAAGCTCCTGAGGAAGTTCGGCTAGCAGAATATTTGCAGATTCAAAAACAACTTTACTCAATTTCAACAAGCGTTTTTCTCCTTCTGAAGAAGGTGCCTTGCTTTTACTGAAAAAGAGAAGCAGAGGTCTTCCATCCTTGAAATCAGCAGAAATGGACTTCTCAATCATCTCAGGAGCAAAAAACTGGAGAGACTTAATGCTTTCTTCTCTCGATATCCTACTTAAGTAACAAGATGTCATGGGCAAGTTCGCATGATAGGCGAAACTTATAGATTCTAACATCGCACGATAGGAGGTATGTGATTCCGTCACAAACTGTTCACTCCCCACGTGGAAATAAGGTATCGGAACAAGCGCACAATACTCTGAAGGTTCTATATTCGCCAATGCTTCAGAAAGATCATCACCCGAAACACCTTGCTTCAAGCCATCTAGTGTAAAAACGTTCCCCTCAACTTGTTCGCTAAAAACCTGCTGATGAAGACTAATTCCTTCCCATGCCGTGAATGACAACATCAGACAGCTAACTGCAAAACCGATTAATTTGAAAGTTATATGAGTTACGCGTTCCGATAAATACTTGTAGAGCATGAACAGTAAAACAAGATTCAAGCAGAAGGTAAACATCCACGCCATTCTCCCTAACGCCCGCAGCTGCTTAAGGGGCTTGAACACTTCTAGCAGTCCTTCATAATAAGCAAAAGGAAAACCTAGGGCTAGAATCGAAAAGAGAACCGCGGCTACTAACATGATTTTCTGCTCCTTATTGAGAAGCCCATTTGTTTTATTCTTCTTTCTAAGTCTGAAAAGCCAACGTCCAGCAAAAAGCAGGATCAGAATATTGAAGAATAAGCCGATGTATGACATCCCTTCAAAATGCTGTTGTACATTAATCATATCTACGCCCAAAGATTCATAGAAAGAAGTCGCTGGGCTATGCGGTGATGTAAATAGACTTCCGAAGCTGGATGTGAACTCCTGTAAACCAGTTGGCTGATCAATGCGGTCTATTCTTACATCAGAAATGGACACATACGCTTGATAAATCAGCCCTGGCAAGAGCACCTGAATTACACTTTGAAAATAAGGTTTGAGCTTTTTCCATTTTTCCGTAACAAACAAGATCCCAGCTACAATTGCAAAAAATCCAGAACTCATCATTCCCAAATACGGATTGACAAAAAATGCCATAAGGTTTACTGAGAAAATGACAATTGTCCAATTCCATTTCCGTGTTCTTATGTAGAACTGGAATAAAAGTAAAACCAATGGGATAAAGAAAGCGTACGCGAGACTTGGTTGCCAAGGCATACGAAGAATTTGAGGGCCAAGAAGCATTAAAGCATAAGCTGAAATGGCAGCGTACCATGGAGCTATTTTCCACCGAAGGAGAAATAGATAAAGCAAAAGCGCCCCAATTATCAGTGCATATAAGGAAATAAAATTTTGAACGCCAACAGCCTTTTCAACAAGATTAGGAAATGCCTTAACGGCTAATTTGAATGAATTCGTTACTAGAGGTTGAGCGTCGCAATACACCAAATGTTCTCCAAAGGGATAGTTCATTCCCTGAAAATTTGTGAAGGTAGAATCACTCTTGGCGTGAGAAGCCATGACGTAATATACGCGGGCAGCTTCTCCCTCATCGGAGAGCATATAACTGTTTGGCGCAATCATTACTTTTCCGTGAATGAGAAAAAGTGTATAGAAACATAGCCCCACTAACAAACTGGCAAAAAATATGCGAGAGCTTAAGAGATTACGAATTCGTTTTGACAGCACCGGTTAAGAGATTTCTTGCTTCAAAAGTAATCTTTTCTACTTACTGAGAATTCACATTCATTCATTGACACATTGAGAAATTAGCGGAAATAAATGATCCAATTTTAAAGTTGAATTGTGGAAAAAAGAATTTTTATACAACTTCGCTGGTGAGAATTTAGAGTAATTTTACCCTTCATGAAGGAGGAGAAGTTTATTGATGTTGAAAAAGTTATTGCAAGCAAAAATGCAAGACTGCTCAAGTGGACTCCACGCTTCCTTCTTCGTTACTTAAAACGTATCATTCACGAAAAGGACATCAACAATTTCCTTGCTGCCAACAAAGACAAAAAAAACGCGGAATGGTGCTCGGCAGGTGTCGAGTTCATGAACATGACCCATGTGGTTAAGAACATTGAAAAGATTCCCAAAAAAGGAAGAATCGTTATTGCTATGAATCACCCACTTGGTGGAATGGACGCTATTGTCCTGGTTCATGCATTAAAAGATCATCGTCCAGACTTAAAGTTCATTGTCAACGATTTGTTGATGAATCTGGAGAATATGACCGAGATGTTCGTTGGCGTTGATAAAATTGGAAAAAATAGAAAATCAGTGCGCGTCCAAATTGAAGACCTCTTCAACTCTGATGATGCGGTGTGCATTTTTCCTGCGGGATTGGTTAGTCGTAAATCGAAAGGAGAAGTGAAAGATCTTATCTGGAAGAAAACATTTGTGACGTACTCAAAAAAATTCGACAGAACGATTGTCCCGCTCTACATTGATGGAAAATTGTCGAATTTCTTTTACCGTTTATCGCGTTTGCGTAAATTTCTGGGCATTAAAGCAAACATTGAAATGTTGTACCTTTCAAATGAGATGTTTAAAAATAGAAACACGCACATGCAGTTCGTTGTTGGAGATCCAATCTCTCCAGAATACCTAAAGAATAATGCAAACGACAGAGAGCTGGCTAAAGAGATAAAAGAAAAAGTATACGAATTACGAAATCAACTATAACATGGAAGATATAATTGATCCGATAGACCGAACTATATTAAAACAAGAACTAAGTAAAGATTGCTTTTTACGTACAACGCGAAAGGGAAATAATGAAATCTACACTGTAAATATCCACAATGCTCCGAATGTAGTGCGCGAAATTGGTCGTTTGCGCGAAGTTACTTTCCGTGATTCTGGCGGAGGAACGGGATTAGCACTAGACCTTGATGATTTTGACACATCAGAGAATTGCTATCAACAACTAATCGTATGGTCACCAGAAGACGAAGAAATAATTGGTGGTTATCGATATATTCTATGTGACAATGTGCTCGGAGATTCTTCGAAGATTGAACTCTCGACGAGTCATTATTTCAAATTTACAGATCGCTTCATTTCAGAATATTTACCTCATACGATTGAGCTGGGCAGAAGCTGGGTACAGCCAAACTTCCAGCCAACGGTTAACCCACGAAAAGGACTTTTCGCTCTGGACAATATTTGGGATGGTCTTGGTGCAGTTGTAGTAAACAATCCAACTATTCAGTACTTCTTCGGAAAAGTAACGATGTACCCGTCTTACAATACCGAAGCACGTGATTTTTTACTCCATTTTATGCAGCATTACTTCCCAGACAATGAAAATCTAATCGCCCCACATGATCCTCTCAAGCAGGATTATGATCATGAAGCATACACGGCTTTACTAAACGGTCTTGATTTCAAAGAGGGATTCAAAGTCCTGAACAGCTTTGTGAAGGAACGTGGAGAATACGTCCCAGCATTGGTCAATATTTACATGAACTTGTCACCAACGATGAAAACATTTGGGACAGCTGTAAACGCTGAGTTTGGAAATGTAGAGGAGACTGGAATTCTTGTGTCATTCAAAGATATCTATCAAGAGAAAAAAGATAGATACATGACTTTTTAGCATTCGTCTAATTTTTTCTGAAGATCCATAATCAGTTGTTGTGAAGCAGGCGATTTCATACGCTCTAATTCCTCAATGGTCCGTAAAATCTCTTCACGAGAGGCTTTCGGCGCTGGTTCTGGACCAAAACTCTCTTCTGGTGCCAAAGAAAAAAATAGTTCATCTGACCAAGCATTTCTCTCCCCATCAATTACTAAATGAATACGATCTTCTTCTCCTAAATTACTCACCGAATGAACGTAATTCACGTTTGTGTACCAACATTCACCAGGAAGCATTTTAAGATTCGTGTCGTCTAGTGTGAACGTAACTTCTGGGTTTGTAGATATTGGAATGTGCAATCGAAAACAATTGTCCTCGTATCCCAACTTGTAATCTCTATGTGGTTTAATTTTCGCGCCAACCGCAAGTCGCAGGAGTCGCACGGACAGCAAAGGACATTCAAACTGCTGAATTACTTCTTTAAAATAAGGACAATTTTCCAGCTCTTCAGTTGGTATAATGGGATCAGAATCCGACAAAGCGAAAATGTTCTTACTGTTTCCATTCGGCGCATATAACGGCAAAGAATTCCAAGCTCCATCATACCCTTCGGTATTGAAATGAGCAATCCATCGTTTACTAAGCGCGCTTTCAAGATCACGTGTCAACTTATCCACACTAAATTGAAAGGGGAGCTTTAAGAACTTCGTTATTTTGCCTTTTTCTGATTCCATGGGATCACTTTCTCCAAATTTACGAACTCTCTTGGAAGATAGGGAACAAAAAAGTCCCACTGTTTTCACAGCAGGACTTTTATAACTTAAACCTACAATTAATAATGCACCACTAACTGATGCTTATCAATAAGCTTGCGAAGGTTTATTAATGCGTAGCGCATTCTCCCCAACGCAGTATTTATACTGATGTCCTCTTTTTCAGCAATGTCTTTAAAGGACATTTCTTTGAAGATTCTCATTTTTAAAATTTCTCTCTGTGTATCAGGTAGGTGCTCAATTAGATTAACCATTTGAGACTCCAATTCAACACGTGACATTTCATCCTCTACATTCTCATCTTCCAATTTCAACGTATGGAATACATTGAAATCATCTCGCATTGAAGAAGATTCAGAAATTAATCGGACTTTGTTATTCTTTCTAAAGAAATCAATAACTAAGTTATGTGCTATACGCATGGCCCATGGTAGAAATTTACCTTCCTCGTTATAAGAACCTGCCTTAAGTGTGTTTATTACTTTAATAAAAGTGTCTTGAAAGATGTCTTGCGCCAAAGCGTTATCTCTAACTTTCATATAAATAAAACGGTAGATCTTGTCCTTATGACGCATCATTAAAGCTTCGAAAGCTTTCTCATCCCCATTAATATACGCCTTGACTAGTACGCGGTCGTCGATATTATCCATAGCCATAACTTTACTGTTTAGAAGTCCAATTCTTAAAGATCAAACTGTGTTTAAGTAATGTTTATGCTATAGGCTACCGCGTTTTAAAATTATGAATAATAACTACTAATATAGTGTTTTATATTGAAACTCCAAATTTGAGCCCAAATTAAATTCACATACCCCATAAACGTCGCTCGTTGAATAAGGGTTGGGTAGATTTGAAAAAAAAAGATTTTTTTGTTGGAATTGCTAATACTTAACCACGTGATACCTTTTGGAATCACCGCTTATCGGAGTTGATTCTCCATTGTAAATAATTTCTGAAAGAGTATATTCAGAATAACAATCAGAAACTTGTTCTGAATAATTAAAAACCAGTGTATCTGTATCAACGGCATCTAAGTCTAAATAATATTCCATACCATTCCTTAAGTCTGGAAAAGCGATCATTAGATAAGAAGGTTCGCCAGCAAAAGGAAGCGGCTTAATATATGTATTGGTTAGGACGGAATAAAATCGAAATGAGTCTTGAATATGAACAGTATTAATCAATGGAGTTCCGCTTGAATTATCAATGGAAATTTCGAACCAATTTGAGGGAGGTACTACGGTAGTGCAATCCAGTTCATCCTTCTTACAACTAAGAAGTACAAATCCTAAACATAATATCGCTAACAATTCTCTCATCCTATGCAAGATAGTCAATAACAAGAATTTAACGTGTTAAGAACATGTTATATTATCCAGAACTTTCAAATTCTCTGATTGACTTCTTCAAAATTGAATATTAACTCTATCTTTGATTTCGTTAGAAATCCACCTTGAATTGAAGCAGAAAGTAATTGAAATCAAAGGTGCCCGCGTGCACAATTTAAAGAGCGTTGATCTCAAAATTCCACATGGTAAATTCACCGTTATAACTGGACTATCCGGATCAGGAAAATCTTCATTAGCATTCGATACACTTTTCGCTGAAGGTCAGCGACGTTATATCGAAAGCTTATCTTCCTATGCTCGACAGTTTCTTGGAAAACTAAACAAACCTGAGGCAGATTACATCAAGGGAATTGTACCAGCAATAGCCATTGAGCAAAAAGTCACTTCGAACAACCCACGCTCAACGGTTGGTACAAGCACAGAGATTTACGACTACTTAAAAGTTCTTTTTTCACGAATAGGGAAAACCATTTCCCCTATTTCAGGAAATGAGGTAAAAAAGCACGACGTTTCTGATGTTGTTGATCATCTACGAAAACAAAAGGAAGGAAGCAAATGCCTTATTCTTGCTCCACTTGAGGGGTTTGAGAAATATGGTATTAAGCGTCAATTGGAAATATTGAAGCAACAAGGCTACGTTCGACTTTTTAAGGACTCCGAGTTTTTGCTGATTGATGAAATCATTGAAAAGACTCCCAAAGGCATTGAAGATTCATTGCTCGTTATTGACAGAGTTTCAGTTGATTTCTCTGATGAAGATAACGTTTCAAGGTATGGAGATTCAGTAGGTTTGGCTTTTGCTGAAGGACATGGAGAGTGTATTATACATTCGATTGCCACTGAGGAATCTGTTCGTTTTTCAAATCGTTTTGAATTGGACGAAATGGAATTTCAAGAACCCAACGAACATTTTTTCACCTTCAACAACCCATACGGAGCATGTAAAAAATGTGAAGGCTTTGGTTTGGTCATTGGAATTGATGCAAACCTTGTCATTCCAAATAAGCAACTCAGTATCTACGATGGAGCCGTTGCACCCTGGAAGGGGGAAAAAATGGGTAAATACCTATTTCAATTTATTGACAAGGCTGACGAGTTTCCTATTCATAGACCGATTGCTGAATTAACAGAAGATGAACTTGACCTGCTTTGGAATGGTAGTAAATCTGTTAAGGGGATTAATCAATTCTTCAAATTTGTAGAGAGTAAGTCCTACAAAATTCAATACCGTGTAATGCTTTCTCGTTACAGGGGAAAAACTTCGTGTCCCGATTGCCGTGGAACACGACTACGAAAGGACGCAAACTATGTCAAAATCGGTGGTAAATCAATAACGGATGTTGTTCTAATGTCTGTAGAAGAAGCACTCTCTTTCTTTGAAGGCATCCAACCAGACAAACATGATGCACAGATTACTAAGAGAATTCTCCCTGAAATTACATCGCGTCTAAGTTTTTTAAATGATGTTGGGCTGGGATATTTGACATTAAACCGTGCGTCGAACTCACTTTCAGGAGGAGAATCGCAACGCATTCATCTTGCTACTTCATTGGGAAGTAGTCTTGTTGGCTCGATGTACATATTGGATGAACCTTCTATCGGACTGCACCCCAAGGATACCGCACGCCTGATTAAGGTACTCCACTCCTTACGCGATATTGGAAATACCGTGATCGTTGTTGAACACGAGGAAGATGTGATGAAAGCGGCAGACGAAATCTTAGATATTGGTCCACGCGCTGGTATTTACGGTGGCGAGGTTGTCTTTCAAGGAACACATAAGAAACTAATGTCAGCTAAGAACAGTCTGACTGCTGACTACCTCACTGGAAAACTGGAAATTCCTGTTCCGAAAAGAAGACGTGCGTCAAAGAACAAGTTGAGTATTCAAGGAGCACTGCAGAACAATTTAAAAAATATTAGTGTTGATTTCCCTCTCCACAATCTCGTTTGTGTAACGGGCGTCAGTGGATCTGGAAAATCGACTTTGGTTCGTGAAATACTTCTCCCTGCGGTAAAAAAGGAACTGGAAATCTATGGCGACAAACAGGGAGATTTCGGTTCATTCAAAGGAGACATGCAACATGTCAAGGCTGTTGAATTTGTTAATCAGAACCCAATTGGTAAGTCCTCGCGGAGTAACCCCATTACTTATGTGAAAGCATTCGACGACATCCGAGATTTATTTTCGAAGCAGCCTTTGGCGAAAGTTCGTAATTACAAACCAGGTTTTTTCAGTTTCAATGTGGATGGTGGTCGCTGTGAGGTCTGTGAAGGTGAAGGCGAAATCACAGTTGGAATGCAGTTCATGGCAGACGTGCATCTAACTTGTGAGCAATGCCATGGATCGCGTTACAAAGCAGAGACCTTGGAAATTGAATACCGTGAAAAGTCGATTGCAGACTTATTAAAAATGGATATTCAATCGGCTTATGAATTCTTCAGAGAGGGAACAGAAAAAATTGAAGTGAAAATCGCCGATAAAATTGAGCCACTTGTTAAGGTTGGACTGGGCTATTTAAAACTAGGACAAGCATCCAGCACATTGAGTGGTGGAGAAGCCCAGCGAATCAAACTTGCCTCTTTTCTTTCAAAAGGAAGTTCGAGCGCTCCTACCCTTTTCATTTTTGATGAGCCAACAACTGGGCTTCATTTCCATGATGTAAATAAACTCATCGTTGCATTCAATGAATTGATAAACTCTGGACATTCGATTATTGTGATTGAACACAACTTGGATGTTGTAAAATGCGCAGATCACGTTATCGATCTGGGTCCAGAAGGTGGAAAAAAAGGCGGAACGCTACTTTTTGCTGGTACTCCAGAAGAGTTGGCTGAATGTAAGGACAGTTTCACGGGCCAGTATTTGAAAGAGAAGCTTGATTAATCCTGCGGGATCAGACCAAAATCAATTGCGACATAATAGGTCGAGAAGAAATCTAAATCCACAGCAAACATTCCCGTCTGCCCTCCTTCCTTATCTCCATTGCCAGGGTTCACCAACAATTTATGCCCAACTCCATGAAGTTGATAATAGATTATTGCCTCATTGGTTTCTTCAGTATGGAAAACATAACGAGAAATATATTCATTCCCTGCAAAAACATCATCTATGGAATCTGGCGTTGTATCTATTCCATGCATAAAGCTCCATTGATCAATCAATTCCTCTGCATTTTGAATATCCACAACGTTATCTTTTGTTCCATGAACAATGATAATTCTCGGAAAACTATCCGCATTTTCAGCATTAATTAAGCTACCCCATTCCTCAGGAGACAAGTCTTTCGGGTTCATCATCACCCGCATTCCTTGCATAGCATTTATAGCCGATTTGTGAGGGCCTCCAGCAAAAATTGCTCCTGCAGCAAAAAATGAAGGATCATTCGCCAATAAACTATTCGCCATTGCAGCTCCTGCAGACAGACCATAAGTGTAAATTGATCCAAAGTCAACCTGATTGTACATCGCTACATAAGCAATCATATTTCTGATGGAAGCCAACTCTCCATTTTCGCCTTCAATGTCCCTTAAGTTAAACCAGTTGAAACAATTCGAAACATTGTTTACTCTTCGTTGCTCAGGATACACAACAATGAAATTATGGCGATCAGCCAATTCATTCCAACCTGATTGTTCGGCAAGTTGATTCGCATCTTGCGAACATCCATGTAAAGCGACAACCACTGGAGAAATTCCTTCCAAATTTTTCGGAATATGAATGTGCATTCTTAGGTTCCCTGAATTATCTCCAAAATCACTCACTTCCTCCATAGCTCTCAGTGAAAACGCGAAAGAAACTAATCCAAGAAGGAGTATCACTGCTTTTAACAAACCTCTGTACATTAACATTATAACGGCAGCTTTCAATCAATTGATCTAAACTGAGTTCAATTTAGCCTTAATTGCTGACAATTAAAGTATCTTTATTACGTGAGAAAATTTCAAATGTACAGTCTTGCCCTTATCATGATTCTCATCATACCATTTGTGCATTCTTCAATTTCTATTCTTCTTGATGATAACGACTCTTTTGAGTTGGTTGAAAACGGTCAGGATGAAGAAAGTAACGATGAAGAAAATTCTGAAGAAGAAGGAATTCATGGAATTGAAGAGTTCTTAGTTCACGGTCAAGAAGCTTATACTTTCTCAGTATCCAAAAATGTACTTGCTTTAATACATGGGAAATATGGATACACTGTCTTTCAAGACCTCATTACGCCGCCTCCGCGATTAGCTTAATCAATTCCCGTCTCGTTCAGACACCTTCAATGAGTCCCAATTATCTAGATTATTATTAAGCTAAACAAAGCTTCGCTTTCTGCGGGGAGAATATTACACATGAAAAATCCATTTAATTTCAAACATTTTAAGGGTGACCTTTTTGGAGGGATAACGGCAGGAATCGTAGCCTTACCGCTCGCCCTCGCATTTGGACTATCATCAGGGCTTGGTCCAAGTGCTGGACTTTACGGAGCCATATTCGTTGCATTTTTTGCTGCACTTTTTGGCGGGACAAATACGCAGATTTCTGGACCAACAGCGCCTATGACAGCCACAAGCATGATTGTTATTGCTGGTATAGTAGCTGCCAACGACAACGATGTTGAAAAAGCCCTCCCAGCCATTTTAATGGTCTTTCTTCTTGCTGGCTTGCTGCAAGTCGGAATGGGATTTGCTGGAATCGGAAAATACATCAAATATATTCCTGTCCCCGTTGTCTCTGGGTTTATGACAGCTATTGGTGTGATCATTATTATTACGCAATTGCTTCCAGTGATCGGATATTATCCTCAAGAGGATCAAGCATTAATTGACAAACATAAACCACAAGCGGAAGAGATGATGCTTGAGCAAATCTTACGTGACGAAATGGAAGACGACATTCTCGTTTTAGAAGATTTCGATACAACGATTTATAATGCCAATCAAATTACACCAGAGCACATTCAGGAAGAGTCAGTCAAATTGACCAAAAATGAAGGCAAGAAGGTCATAGGTGCGATTAAGTACTTGCCACGTGCGCTTCGAAATATTAATTGGATGGAATTATGCCTAGCGTTCGGGACAATCTTCCTGATCTATGGATTCAAAAGGATTACCAGCACCATACCCAGCACCTTAGTCGCCTTGGTCGTCGTTTCAGGAATCGCTTATGGATTTGGCTTAGACTATCGCCCCATCGAACAAATTCCTAGTGGCCTCCCTGTTTTTCATATGAGCATTTTTAGTGAGTTCAGTCTAGGCTCTATAACACCCTATTTATTCTCTGCAGTGATGCTTGCTCTTTTAGGTGCAATTGACTCCTTGTTAACTTCAGTCGTTGCCGATAATATGACTAAGACGAAGCACAAACCAAATAAAGAGTTGATCGGTCAGGGAATTGGAAATAGTATTGCCTCTTTGTTTGGTGGTATCCCTGGTGCAGGAGCAACAATTCGTACGGTTGTCAACATTAAAGCAGGAGGAAAAACACGTTTATCTGGAATGATTGCAGGTATCTTATTGCTTGTCATTCTTTTAGCTTTAGGACCTATTGCATCTAAAATTCCAGCAGCTGTATTGGCTGGTATTTTGGTGACTGTTGGAATAGGTGTAATGGATTACAAAGGGCTAAAAGCTATTCCAAAAATGCCTAGAACAGAGGTGATTGTAATGCTTACTGTACTGATTCTAGCATCAGTTTGGAATTTAATCTACGCTGTTGGTATTGGGTTAGTCCTTGCCTCTCTTTTCTTCATGAAAAAAATGGGTGATTTAACAACACAAGGCTCAACGATTAAAACAATAGATGAGGGAGATTTCATCGATAAAGGTCTCACCATTCCTGACAACCTTAAGGAAGAAGTTTACGTGAAGTTACTGAATGGACCTCTTTTCTTCGGTTCCACGAGTGACATTCAAGGCTTGTATCAGCAAATTCCCGACACTGCCAACACTGTAATCATACGAATGGAGCGCGTTTCATACGTTGATCAATCTGGCTTATATCTATTAGATGACATGCTCATCGAATTGCGAAACAAAAACATCATTGTTGCACTTGTTGGGCTTCAAGATCAACCAAGGTATATGATGGAGCGCGTGGATATCATTCCAGACTTGATAAGTAACGATTTACTCTTTGATAATTTTTCAGAATGTTCTAACTGGGTCAATGAAAACGTTGAGGACATCTACCCCCCTTCGGCTCAATAGTCCAAGTAATGACTTTGAAAGGTGAACAAAACGAGGAATTGTTCACCTTTTTTTTCGAAATTTGTACCGACTAAACTCTAGGTTTAAACAATCGTCGTTTATGGTACGTAAACTTTTTCTCTCCGCCTTATTCATATCATTTTCGCTGATAACCTTATCCCAACGAATTACGGGTACAATCAAAGGATCTGTAATAGATGAGCTTTCTGAAGATCCCATCGTTGGAGCTAAAATTGTCGTTCTGGAATCTGATCCAGTTCAAGGAGCCATTTCCGACTTTGATGGACTCTTTCGAATTGACAACATCCCTAGTGGGCGGCAAAGTATTCGCATCACCGCAATTGGTTACAAACCTGTTGTTCTCCAAAATCTGGAAGTAATGACCAAAGAACTCGATTTCGAAATACGGATGATTAGTCTTGTCAAAGAAATTGAGGAAGTTACAGTTAAGGGTTCTAGAACAGAAGATGTTAACAACGAAATGGTAACCAACAGTGCCCGTTCATTTTCAATTGAAGAATCTCAGCGTTACGCAGGAAGTTTGGGGGATGTGGCTCGAATGGCACAAAATTTTGCAGGAGTCCAAGGAAACAACGACACACGAAACGACATTATCGTCCGCGGTAACTCACCAACGGGAGTGTTGTACAGACTAGAAGGAATAGACATTCCAAACCCCAATCACTTCGCCAATTTCGGTACAACAGGTGGTCCAATAAGTATGATCAATCCCAATATGTTATCGAAATCCGACTTTATGACAGGAGCCTTTCCAGCGGAATATGGAAATGCCAATGCGGGTGTATTTGACTTAAGATTGAGAAATGGGAACGCCTCAAAACATGAATTCCTTGCACAAGTCGGCTTCAACGGCTTCGAAGGCATGGCTGAAGGCCCATTTTCAAAAAAATCAAAAGCATCGTATGTAATTAATTATAGATACTCTGTAATTGAATTGTTGCAAGTATTGGGGATAAACTTTGGCTCTTCTTCCCTGCCCAAATACCAAGATCTTTCATTTAAAATCAACATCCCTTCAAAACAAGGAGTTACTTCAATTTTTGGGATTGGAGGAATTAATCAAGTAGACCTACTTAGCTCAACAGAAAATGATGAAGATGAACTTTTCGGCGTCAAAGGTGAGGACACTTATTTCAGAGGAAAAACGGGCTTCTTTGGCGTCAAGCATAAGCAACGAATTAATCGAAATAGCTTTCTGAAATTCAATGTAGGAATTCAGGTTGCGACCAATGAGATACAGAATGACACCTTGGATATTGACTTTGCAAACCCCTTTACAACCTACCATAAAGACGCGCTACAAGGGAAGCAAACAACTAGTATCCACTATACCAATAAGTTGAATTCAAGGCATTTTATTAAAACAGGCGTTTTCGTTGATTATCTGTTTTTCAACTTAATGGACAGCGCCTATCGAAAAGAGCTCAACGGTTTCATTCCGTTACATGACACAAAAGGAGGTACTGTTTTCTTTCAACCGTATTTGGCCTACCAATTCAAAATTACAGACGACATCACGCTTAACGCTGGCTTGCATTATCAGCAATTAGCTATTGACAACCAATGGAACTTAGAACCTCGATTTGGTTTTCTTTGGGCAGCCAATGACCGCAATAAGTTCACGTTGTCATACGGTTATCACAGTCAAATGCAGCCTCTTGAAATGTATTTTCAAAAAAATCAGATTGGCCCTAACGAATTCATCCAATCCAACAATTCAATTGGCTTCACGAAAAGTCATCACGGTGTAATTGGGTATAGCACCTATTTTAAGCATCAGATTCTTTTAAAATTTGAAGGATATAGCCAGTATATCCATAACGCGCCTGTTGAGACCAAAAGTTCCGCTTTTTCTATGTTGAATTATGGATCTGCATTCTACACAAGCATCCCCGATTCGCTTTCAAATGTTGGAACTGGCACTAATTTCGGACTGGAAGTCACGTTGGAAAAACGCATGGATAAAGGGTTCTATTTTATGTTCAATGGATCTTTGTTTGAATCAAAATACAAGGGCAGTGACGGCGTTGAACGAAATACTGGATTTAATGGTAATTACACCACAAATGTTCTTGGCGGGTACGAATTCAGGTTCAATGAGAAAAAAGCCCTGAACAGCGAAGGCAAGGCTAAACCAATCATTGCGTTGGCTGCTGATGTTAAGTTCGTCATGAATGGCGGCGGAAGATACACACCCGTGCTTTTTGAAGAGTCAGCACTAGCAGGAGAAGAAGTAAGAGACTTGACGAAGATCAATGAAGCACAATACCCTGTCTATTACAAACTCAACCTACGAATCAGTTGTAAGTTTATTATGCCTCGCACCACTCAAGAACTAGCTTTTGACATTCAAAATGTGACGAATCAACGAAACATTTTTTCTCAAGCATACGATGCGCAGACGAATAGCATGAAGACGACTTATCAAACTGGGCTTTTGCCTTTGGTGCAATTTAGAGTCTATTTCTAATCCATCATCTTCTCAGATTTCGCAATCACTGCGGAAACCGTTGCGTCACTGGTAACGTTAATAACTGTTCTACACATATCAAGGATTCGATCCATCGGCAGGACAATTGCCACCCACATCGGGTTCAATCCAACTGACTCCAGTACTACCATTAGCATAATTAAACCTGCCCCTGGAACCGCAGCTGCACCAATAGACGCCAGCGTTGCCGTAAATACTATTCCCAACTGCTGAGTGATACTCAAGTCAACATCAAAATACTGCGCTAAGAAAATGACTGCCACAGCCTGATAAAGTGAAGTACCATCCATGTTTACCGTTGCACCGATAGGCAAGACAAAATCAGTTGATTCTTCAGGCACCCCGAGGTTTTCATTCACACATTCGATCGTGATAGGTAAGGTTGCTGCACTTGAACTCGTTGAAAATGCAAGAAACTGCGCTGCACTCATTCCTCTAAAGAATTGTCTGTAGCCAATATTAACGCCAAACAACCTCAATAAGAGTGGATAAAACCCAAACATCATTATGGCTAATCCAAGAATAACAACTAGTGAGTAGCCTACTAGCTTCACAAAAACATCAAGGAGCTGTTCAAGGTTATCCGCTGATTTTGCGAGGACGCCAGCCATTAAGCAGAACACAAAAAATGGAGCTGCCTTCATTACGATGTGTACCATCTTGATAAAGACATCGTTCATTCCCTCAAAGAAAGTGGTTACGGACTTGGTTTTTTCTTTTGGCAACAACGCTAAGGAAATCCCAAATAGAAGGGAGAAAAAGATCACCTGAAGCATCAATCGCCCATCACCCATTGCGACAACAATGTTACTCGGAACCATATCAACTAGTGCTTGAAGAGGCCCGTCTCCCGACTTTGTTTTTTCTGCCTTTTCACGTTTCTTAACCGCTGTTTCGTACTCATCTGATTTTTCTAAATCGTCCAATTTAGCGGTAGCTAATGCAATTTGCGCAGTACTGGCTGTTTCCAATTCATGTCGTCCGTCAATTACCTCAAGTCCTGCATCTCTTGCCCATAGCTCGTATTGAAGTCGCCGTTCCATTCTCACGCCTTCATTTGTCTGTTCCCCAGGATTGAACGTATTCACCAAAATGAGTCCCATGGAAATTGAGAAAACAGTGGTAACCAGATACATCAGAAGCGTCTTTCCACCAATTCGACCCAACTTGCTTGGATCTCCCATTCCTGCAACACCAGTTATTATTGAAAACATAACTAACGGTACAGCAATTAGCTTTAAGCCGTTGATAAAAATCGTACCGAAAGGGTCTATCCAATCCTTTGTAAATCCATTTAGACCGAACGATCCTGATACTATTGCCCAAACAACCCCAAGGACCATCGCAATTAATATCTTCCAGTGTAATGCCAAATTTCTCATGCCGTGAAGATAGTAAATCCAAACAATCAGAGATAAGATCGTCGTGCTACCGTTCTAACTATTTAGATATGCAATATTGAATGTTCGTAATTATGATTCACTGGCATTTGCAGAATTGCAGAATATTTGTAATATTGCAGCATCAAATACATAATTGTATCGCATTTCGCGAATTTTTCCTAAGAATTAAGAAAATCACCCAAACAAAAGTATAATACGTTTATCCATGGATAAAAGTGAATTGGAGAGCAGAAAGCTCCTTGAACTGAAAGAATTAGCCAACACATTAGGCATTGAAGGTGCTGAAAAAATGAAAAAGGCAGAATTGATAGATAAAATCACGGAAGGAGATTCTGGTGAATCGAAACCAAAGCCGAAGCGAAAGCGAAAGAAGGTGATGACTGAAGAAACCGCGGAAAAGCCAGCTGAAGAAAATACTCAGCCAAGTTTATTTGAGGAGAACAAGAAAGAAGACAAAGTCACAGAAGAGAAAGTACCTGAAGCGAGGGAACCAGAAGTAAAAAAGGTTGAGGCAAAGAAGCCTGATGTAAAGGGACCCGAAGTCAAAAAGAAAGAGGGATTATTTAAAAGAGCTCCAAGAAAAGAAACAGGAGGAAAAGAGACTCCTGTAAAAAGCGTCGATAGCGCTAAGACTGAGAATACAGCTTCAAACGATTCAAAAGAAGGATCAAATGAAGGTCAGCAAGACAACAACAATAATCGCAACAATAATAA
>CAJQJL010000170.1 GCA_905478665.1 uncultured Flavobacteriales bacterium | reverse complement strand
CAGCCTTACAAAGGAGATATTGCTGGACGTTTGAATGGATCATTGATTTCAATGGAACTTGGAACATCGATTCCTTTCTCATTAAATAACTTACAAGAGCGAGGGACTTTCTTCATCGCGCCAGGTGAGTCGATTTATGAAGGACAAGTAATTGGTGAAAACAGTCGTGCAAATGACTTGGTAGTAAACGTTACGAAGACGAAACAATTAACAAACATGCGTAAGTCTGGTACTGATGCAAAAGTGAGAATTGTTCCGCCAAGAGAATTTAGCTTGGAAGAATGCCTTGAATATATTCAGGCAGACGAGTACGTTGAAGTAACTCCTGTGAGCTTAAGAATGCGAAAGATACTATTGAAAGAAACTGAGCGTAAGCGAGGTATGAAGATTTCATAATAGATTCAAAAGAATAGACAACAAAAGGGTCACGGTTTAACCGTGACCCTTTTTGCTGAATTAATGGTTTACCACCAGCCTTAGGAAGAATAGAAATCAATTCACTTGTTCATTTCCTGTTGAAAAGAAATTTTCTCAGATTGGTATTGGTTCCAAAAATGCGTATCTTAGTTTAACCTGTACAACAGAATTGCAGGTGCAATTATTTGCCTATGTTCGATGATGATGAAGATGATGAGGACTTTTACGAAAGTCATTTAAAGGAAGATATCGAGAAGTTTGACACTTTCCAGAATAGTGGTGAGTCAATGGGGTTTTTAGATAGCGACAGATGGGAAGTACTGATTGACCATTTCTTAATGAATGGGATGTATAACAAAGCCCTAATTTGTACAAACGAAGCAATCTCACAATTTTCTTACAATCCCTTGTTCAATTTGAGACAAGCCCAGTGTTATTCTGCACTTGGGAAGTTGAAGGAGTCAATTAATATTTTGACGGAGATTGAGCGAATGGGAAATGAATCTTTTGAATTGCTATTGACAAAAGCGTCTGTTTTTAGTCAGTTGAAAGATTCCAAGAACGCGATTCGCTATTTCAAAGCTGCGCTGGAAGTCTCAAACAAAGAGGATAGAGATGAAGTGTATTTGGATTTGGCTGTGGAATATGAAAATTTGGGTGATTTTAAGTCTGCGCTTGCAGTTTTAAAAGATGCCATTAAATACAATCCGAATAACGAAGCGGCAATCTATGAAGTTGCGTTTTGCTATGATCAATTGGGAGAGTATGAAAGTTCTATCAAATGCTATTCAGATTTTATTGATGAGAATCCTTATTCATTTACCGCATGGTACAATTTAGGGAATGCTTACTTGAAAATGGAGAAGTTTGAGAAGGCAATTTGGGCATATGATTACTGTACGCTCATTAACGATGAATTTGGTCCAGTGTATTTCAATTTGGGGAATGCATATCTTTCGGTAAATAAATTTACAAAGGCAATAGAGAGCTTCGACAAGAGTATTGAATTGGATGGAGACGATCCTGTAGCCTTGTGTTACATTGGAGAATGTCATGAACAACTACAGCAACTTGATTTGGCAAGACACTTCTATAAACGAAGTCTTGAGTTGGCACCCTTGCTTCCAGACGCATGGTTAGGTTTGGGAATTGTTGAAGACTTGGCTGGAAAAACGCGCGAAGGAATTGTGTTAATTCAAAAAGCTGCCGAATTAGATCCTGAGAATTCAGGTGTATATTATGTGCTTGCTGGTGCCTACGAAAAGCTAGAAGAATACCAGGAAGCAGCAGATTACTACCAACTTTCACTTGCGATCGATCCGCTGGATGAAGAATGCCTCACGGATTACGTCAACTTATTGGCGATGGAATCGCTGGCAGAAGCCAAAGATTATCTTGATTTATTAGATCGGTCAGATCCTAAAAACGAGTCCATTCCTATCTTACGCGTCAACCTTCTTTGGAAAATGGGGCGGAAAGAGGATGCTATCCTTCTCTTCAAAGATTGTGTAGCAGAAAATCGTGATAAAGCGAGAGAGCTTTTTGATGTGTATCCAGAGTTGAAAAACGTAACAGAATTAGTACATTTGGCGGATAATTAAGAGACCCAATGAATTTTGATTTAACGTATATACCAGAACGCTCAATTAAGCCAAGAGAATCAGGCATCACAATGATGATGGACAAAGGCCTCAGTCTCCGTGAAACGGAAGATTTTATAGAAGCTTCAGGTCAACTTACAGATGTTGTTAAGTTTGGATTCGGAACATCATATGTCACCAACAATATAGAAGCGAAAATCAAGCTGTATAAACAAGCTGGAATTCGACCATATTTTGGGGGAACGCTTTTTGAGGCGTTTTATGCACGTGGAATGGTCAAAGAATTCATTCAGACTTTGGATAAGTATGATTTAGACCTTGCGGAAGTGTCAGATGGTTCTATTATGATCGATCACAATGAGAAATGTGATTTGATAAAGTCAATGAGTAAGGATCGAACAATCATGTCTGAAGTGGGCTCCAAAGATTCAGGAATAATTGTTTCCCCTGCAAAGTGGATTAAGATGATGTCGACTGAATTGGAAGCAGGATCATGGAAAGTAATCGCAGAAGGGCGTGAATCTGGAAATGTTGGAGTTTTCCGTCCAAACGGAACAGCGCATACGCTTTTGATCAATCGAATTATTGCAAAGGTAAATCCAAACGATATTTTGTGGGAAGCACCTAAGAAGCAACAGCAAGTTTGGTTCATAAAGTTGTTTGGACACAATGTAAACCTAGGAAACATTGCTCCAAATGAAATGATTCCGCTCGAATGTCTTCGTTTAGGACTCAGAGGTGATACATTCTTCGACTTTTTACCAGAAGACTACGCTGAGCGCTTAAAACAAGTAAACGACGAGTCTGAGATAGAAGAAGACTAATTCTTCATGACTTTCCGAAAGCAGAAAGAGATTTCAGGACACGCAGCTGCGGTATACTCGTGTGTAGCGAAGGGAAACCTCATCTATTCAGGAAGTGCTGACAAATTTGTAGCGCGGTGGCGTATTGATGAAGGCATTCAAGATAAGTTTTCCATTCGCTTTGAACAATCCATATATGTATTGGAACTTATTGATCCCAATATTTTGGCTGTTGGATTGTCAAATGGAGGACTGCATTTTTTTGACGTCGATACACGAAAGGAACTGAAGTACTTTACGCAGCATACGGCGGCCATTTTTTCTATTAAGTGCAATTCAGTAAAAGAACATATTTATGTTGGTGATGCAGAGGGGAACCTTTCTATATGGGATTTTCAGTTCAACTTGCTGATTTACCTTCCGTTGAATTGTGGTAAAATACGTTCGATAGATGTTTCCGAAGATGCTGGGCAATTTGTTCTAGGGTGTCAGGATGGAACCATTCGACTTTTTGAAACGGAATTTTTCAATGAACTAAAAACCTTGGTTGCTCACGAAAATGGCGCAACAGCTGTTTTGTTTCATCCTTTGAATGAAGGACAACTTATCTCTGGGGGTAAAGATGCCTTGCTAAAACTTTGGAACCTTGAAACAGAAGAGGTTCTACAAACCGTGGTGGCACATACTTTTGCTATCTATGCTATTGTTTCACTGCAAAATGGAGAAATTCTGATGACGGCAAGTCGTGACAAGAATGTCAAAGTTTGGAAGTCAGCAGACCTTGATTTCATCAAGCGCCTTGATTTCAAAGAAGGAGGACATAGACATTCTGTGAATGCACTGGCAAAAATTGATGAGCAAACCGTTGTTTCCTGTTCAGATGATAAGCGTTTGATTATTTGGGAAGAGCTTCTGAAAGAAACTCAACCTTCACCTCCTCATTAAAAAACTCGAAATACACCTTGTTTCCAATTGCTTGAATAACACCAGTCTCCTGAATGACATCTAAAAAGGTTTCATAGCAGAAGAGGGATTCCTTTAATTTTTCTTGTTCTCCGCTGCTAAGTGTTACTTCACAATTGATGTCTTCGCGTTTTGTTGATCGCACCTTGGCGTGTGCTCCCTTTTTCTCCAGACCTTCTGGTGTAGGCAAGGTGAGAAAGGCGAGTCGCTTGAGGAAATCGTAATTTGAGTCTAACTTAAGTGCGCAAAACAGACGTTTCATAATTCCATGAATAGCAATATGATCTGGATGACCACTAATTCCATGAATTGGATAAGTAACGATGATGTTAGGTTTGATTTTGTCAATGTACTTCATCAATATTTCCTCCCAATCAAGTGGATTCATTTGCGCCATCCCTCCATCTTCATAGTCGAGAACAGTCATGCTCGTGAGACCCAAAATACTTTTTACATTTTGCATTTCTTGTAAACGCACTTCTCCCATTTCCTGAATGGAATACCCATACTTGAATCGAACCTTAGTTGCACCACCACGTGTCAAAGTCAATAAGTGAACTTTTTCGCCTTGCTGAATTTGCCGATAGATGACAGGTGCTGGACCAAAGGATTCATCGTCTGGGTGTGGAAAAATGTAAAGCGTTTTCATTAGTGAATTGTGTAGGTAGTGTCAGGAGTGAAGTTCATTTCCTTAAACCAAGACTCGCGTGTCTCCTTTGTTAGCTCATTCCAATAGGGAGAATACGCTGCAGGGGATGTCGCCGAATAGCCGTTCACTGCTTTCAGACCTAAGGATTGAGCCGCAAGCATTGCATCCAATTGGTAAAAATAAGGGGCAGCATCTTTGACTTCTGGCTCATAAGAAATAAGCCCACCTTCAGGCACATGATTCATTTTGTTAATTAGAGGAGTTACTCTCATCTGAGCTGCGCTTTTCTCCGTTCTGTATGATTTTCCTTCTAAGAAATAATTGTCAGCTACCAGAAGCCCCATAAAAAGAAGGAAAATTGGAACTAAGTAATTTTTGTATTTCTCCATGAACAAAAGACCAACAAATGAAACAGCAAATGCGAAAAACAAAAGCTCAACGTTTATCACCCGTGTCAGTGAACGCATAGATCCGTAACCAGGTAGCGCATGTACTAATCTATACAACGAAAGGTCGCCGATGCGAACAAAAATGAGCAGGGTTATTCCTCCAGTGATGATTATTAACCACACCGATGAACTTGTAATTGTTTTGATTTTAGTCCAGCGTTTTCGTGTAAGTGCGAATGCTATTATAACCAAGACAGATAGGATGGCAATTCCGCCTGGGAAAATCTGATGATCCCATAGGGCTAGTTCATTCCAAAGATCCCCATAGTCGGCTTTTCCTCTGGAAAGTTGATCCCAAAAAAAACTTCCTTCTTGACTAAAGAAAAAGTCACTAAATGTCGGTAAAGTTCCAACGACATTTTCATAACTATTCCCCCCAACAAGAAGCGAACGCGAATAGTACGGGTGCATCAATGTTCCCAGAAGAACAAGGTTAATCGTGCCTCCAAGCAGCACATAGATCCACCATTTTAATTGTTTTATTTTTTGAATGAACAATTTGAATTTAGAGCCAAATACAATGAGTAGGAGTAGTATTCCAAAAGGGATTACCAGCATGAAACCAAGATAAATTCCAGCATAAAATTGCATGACTAAAAAGAATACGGCTAAGAATAAATATTTTGGACTTAGTTTCTCCTTAAAAAGGAGTAGCATCCACAGTGCAAGTGGAATGAAAAAGCGGGGAAAGACTTGGGCATGTGTCATTTGTGACTGCAGCGCAATTGAAAAGGCAAACACGAAAGCTCCTAATACTGCCGAATATCGATTTTTAAAAAGCCACTTGAGAAATAAATAACAGGTGGTGAAGTTTAAAATGGCTAGAACAATAAACCAAAATTGAAAGGCTGTTTCTCGATCATATCCTAGACCTCGAAAGACTGAATATACTGGAGCGCTACCTATAAGGTTATCAGAATAGGTAATTACATTCGCCTCTGGGACCATAAACGGAGCATTCCAAAGTGATGCTTCTTGTCCAGTGAGGTATTTGTGGCCATGTTCTAGAATGTAAGTGTTGAAACGGGCGTCTCCCAAATCACCTGGGAAGAAAGAAAAATCGAAGCCAACGATGTTGAAAATGACAAAATACAATCCCAGCACCAAGCCTAAAAGGTAGGGCCAACTGTTCATGATTTTTGTAGCGTTTGATTTCATTGCCGAAAAATACGTAATAATAGAACTTTAGAAAGAACGGAAAGGGATAATGTTAATTGTATAATTCTGTTCATCAAAAAAAATCTAGCATTCTTGCCGAGAATTTAAAGTTCATTTGGTTTTTAGTTTTAACTTAGTTCTAGAGATATAAATGAGATCAGATGAGCAGAGAAATTAGATATATAAACACAGATAAGACGGCAGCGGTAGAAGAATTACTACACGCTAAATTGGATAAGTTAAGTGAAAAATATAGTTGGATTACGAATGCGGCTGTTTTCATCAAAGAAGAAAAACGTCCAGAAGAGAAGAATCATGAGTGTGAAATTAAGCTATCCGTTCCTGGTCCTCAGATTTTTGCAAGTAACAACGACACTACGATTTCAAAAGCGATTCACAACGTTATTGGAGAATTGTCTGTTCAGCTAGAACGAAAGAAGGACAAAATGCAGGAAAAGCGTTAGTTAATCGCTTCTGCTCTTTCGCTTAGACAACTTTATAGGTTCTTAACCTAGTCTAGTTGCGAAGTGGGTTTCACGTTTACCTCATTGTGCAGCGTTATTATGGGCTGGACATTTATCTGCAATCTGTAACTATGAATTAGATTGTGATTCGTCAAGGTCTCCTTTTAGGTGAAAAGAAGCTAATTCATAGTTACAGATTCTAGATGAACCACATTTAAGTTCCTCATCTTTTGGAACATACATGACTCTGCCATAATTCTTTGCAATCAGTTCAGTATCTATCAGTTCTCCACTTCTGAATTTAGCAATCTTCTTTCTCCAAATTTCGTTTGAACGGAAAAAATCGTCGCCTTTCTTAATGAATGCATGGTTTTCTTCGAATACGTGATAGGCAAAGTCAAGTTCTTCACTCACTCTGATTTCTCCTTCAAGTAATTTATCGGTGAGCCAAAGATTGATTTGAAAAGTCCATTCTGTGTTGTTTGTCAATTGAAAATCCAGGTAATTATAGAAAACAGCAGCGCCACTTGCCCACGGTAAAACTCTGCCGTCATCTGGAAAAGGATCAATACTATGGTGATGACGTTCGTTAATTGTTAACGGAGAGTGCAAAGCAAGCCAATGAAGTAGATTTGTGCTTTGACAAATTCCACCGCCAATTCCAGGTTTGGGTTTCCCAAATGAGAGTTCAATACCTTCCTTATATCCTTTTTTGCGTGTAGGAAGACCAACAGTTTTACAGAAGGAGAAAGTCTCTCCGGGTTGAAGTAGGGTACCGTTGATTTGTTCAACGACGATTTTTAAATTGTCGACTTTGTTGTGTTGAAGTTGCATTTCAGTTTCCCCTAGCTTTTTTAACAACTTTGATTGATGCTTTTTTACGCGGTATGGAAGCTTTTCATGATTTCGCTGGTTGGTATATTGTTTCTTATCAATTAACCAGCTGAACCTTCTGCGAATCCGCTTCTCCCAGATAGATAGGAAGTAGAATAGGGGATGCTTTTGAGAAAGTAGTTTTTTTTGGTGCATGGTTATCAGCTTCGTTATAAAGATATCCTTCTGTGTTCTCAAACGTTTATGAAGAATGTTATAAAAAGTTAAGAAGCATTTTTTAATCAGGTATAAGTGTATTGAAACTTTAAGCCATGTCTTTCGTAAGTTGTAAAGAAGAATTAATGCTATATTAGAACGAACCTTATACCAAAACACTGTGGAATCAACTATAAAACGTGAGTCATTTGATTCATCATCAATAATATACAACGACGTGAGTGCTCAGATCATTCATGAAGTAGATGCAATGGTCAAGTTTGCGATGTCGAAAGGGTTCAAGGTTACCCCTGCCATTTTACTGACATTGGAGCAAATTAGCAATGCTGAATCACCGACTCCTCAGCAGTTAAAGAGTATAGTTAATCACCACAACTCTTTGTCTAAGCTTATTAAGCCTGCTTTACCCAAGAATGTGGTCTATCTTGCGGAGCGAGAAAAGGTATATGCAAAAAGACAGCACAGTTGGCAGAGTAAGTTTCCTATGTTGCGGAAACTATTAGTCTTTGCTTTTTGTGCAACGATAGCACTTATTTTAACAAGTTTATCTTCAACTGTTTCGCCTGATCAATTGGCAAAAGGAATTTTGCATTCTTCAGGATTGGTATTGCTGAATAACTTTATGTTTCTGAGCTCAGCGGCCGCAATTGGAGCTTCATTCCTTGTGTTGTCGAATGTTAAATCAAAGTTTTCGGATGGAACTTATCATCCAGATCAGGACAGTTCCTTTTGGATTACGATCTTGCTCGGAATAATTGGTGGAATCATCATGAGTGAAATAATTACGATTGATGTGGATCCTTCAAAAGTTACTGAAGGTTATGTGAATAATAAAATGTTGTACGCACTACTCGGGGGATTCTCTTCGCGATTGGTTTACAACGTTCTGAACAAATTGATTGTCGCAGTGGAATCCTTGATTACAGGTGGAGCAGAGGCGAAGGCTAGTTCTGATCTTGATAAAGCGAAAAACGATTCGGACATTCAATTGTCACAGGTGCAATTGAATTTAACAGGACAGTTGTCAGCACTACAAAGTAAGATTAATCAAAAGGGGGATCCGGAGGAAATTAAAAAGGATATCAGCGATACCATTAATTCAATTTTTGAAGGTTTGGGAGTTGTAGACGCTCCGGTAGATCCAGCCACAGAAACGCCAGCCCCACCGCCGACGATTGTGCCTGAACCATCAACCCCGCCAACATCGGTGCCAACGCCAGAAGCTTCGACGCCTACTGAGGCAGAGCCTCCGTCGACGCCTCCATTGAGTGATCCGCCATCAGATCCACCTTTGGACGACAATGCTGTCGGTTAGAATAGAAGATTGAACAAAAATTATAGATTAGAAAAAGCTTTCCAATTGCGGAAAGCTTTTTTTGTGTACAGAGAAGATTTGAGCTATTTCAGTGCTCGTAGACACAGAACGATAGCGGCATATCATATCGGAGAAGAACACATCCCTATAATTATGCCCAAAGAGGACAAGTGTTCATTTCAACCAATAATTTGGAATAGTCAAAAAATCGAGAATAATAACGCGCCATATTAAAGAACATTCAATTATATTTGCACCACCAATTTTACCCGGGTGGCGGAATTGGTAGACGTGCACGCTTGAGGGGCGTGTGTCCTAGGACGTGTGGGTTCGACTCCCATCCCGGGTACGAAAAGCTTCAACTTCGGTTGAGGCTTTTTTTGTGAATAAAAGAGTGTGATCGTTTCAAAATGCTCCGCAGAATTTTCAAATCCCACGGAGCTAGCTTTTTTATCAATCAGAACGACTAACGAACAACCAGTTTCTTCGTTTTATGAAGTTGACCGTTTGCGATGTCTACGATATAGATTCCTTTGTTGAAATCATCGAGTTTAATTAATTGATTGCCAGTGATGTTACTTTTGTTCATTATTACTTTTCCATCCATAGAAGTAACGATAAGTGTGAAGCTTCCTTCATCAGGTAAAGCAATTGTTACCATCTCAGTTGCTGGGTTTGGATACATTTCAAAATCGCTCATGAGATTTTCACTGATACCCACGTTTCCACCTGTAAATTGAAGATCGTCTAATTTTAACACAGATCCAGGGTTGTCACCTGAATAGGCAAGGAAATTAATTGAATCAGGTATTCCAGTTATTGTCAATGCGGAGTTAAAAGTGGTGTATGATCCTTGAGCTGTAAAATACTCATTGTGCATCCCTATTGGCACTCCAGCCTGAAAAAAGGTCATTGTGATAATTCCCTGATCTCCGTTGACAGGCGCATATTTATACGCACCAGAGAAGTTTGTTGGCGAGGCGTTGTAAGGAGCGTTTTCAAATGGGTTAGTGAGTGAGAACAAATTAATTGGTCCCATTGTGAGGAATGATGGCATCGTATCTTGGTCATTAAGTACGGTTGTCATTTCCACTGCATAAGTTCCCGTGTTCGCATCCGTCGTTTTATTCGCGTTTTCCAAACCAAAACTTGCCAAGAAAAAATTCAGGGAATACCAATCAGAAGCGACTTCAACTGTTTCTGTGGTCCACGATTCAAAACTAGGATTTGGAAGTGGTGTTGTTGCTACACCTCCAGAGATTAACTCAACATTATCTACCAACGCCCAAGCACCAGGAGTGACCGAGATGCCATTGACAGGGTTTCCTAAACTAAATCCAATGAAAAGTGAATCTTGAACAGTGTTTCCTACATATAGCAGATTGGGCGTCCAAACGTTTTGGGTTCCATAAGCTGCTGGCACTGTCAAGAACTCCACCATGACACCTGCGTTGAAGCGGATCATAATAAGATGCATTGTATCTCCAGCTGGCAAATCGGATTTGTACTGAAAGCTAACGGCCTCAAAATTGTCTGTGTATGGAATTCCAGCATCAGGTCCACTTTGACCAACAATGCCATGAAAAACATAACCTGAAAGTGTGTCTGGTCCCATAAGAATAGAACTTAATTGAACCGAATAGGAACCGTCTTGTGCATCAGAAGATTGAGAAACAGCTGGAACACCATAAAATTCAACCGTGTTCGAACTTTGCCAATCTGTTGGGTTCGCATAAATAGTTTGATCCTCCCAGGATTCAAAGTCTCCGTTTGAAATTTGACCGAATTGGCCGAATGCACTCATGGAAAGAAAGACAAGTGCTGTAATTGAGTAGATTTTTTTCATAGTGATTTATTTATACCAAGCAAGTTACAAAAAATGAAAACTCTCCGAAAATGAACAGTTGATTTAATTGCTCCTTCTAAACGAAGTGAATATGGCAATGAACACAACTGCTGCTTGCATGTCTTCTGGTAAATCTCCAAAGTCGATATCTACATCCCAGCGTTCGTAGTCATTGGAGAAGATAGTACGCATTTCTCCTTCCGCATCACCTGAAATTTTCCAACGTGAGAAGTCGCCGTGAAATACTGTTTCTACCCGTACTGAAAAATCGTGTCCTTTGATCTCCCATTGGTCAAAGTCATTCGCAAAGGTAGTGCGCATCCGAACATCTGAATCTACTTTCCAGCTATCCCAATCATTGTTGAAAGTGGTGCGGATGTTCATGCCCTTGTACCTCCAGTTGTCGTAATCATCAATGAAGGTGGTTCGGAAATCATCTCCTTCGTATTTCCAGCGCGCAAAATCTTTTGAGAAGGTAGTGCGTAAGTTTTGACCGTAACTGATACAGCTAACAGCGAGAATAACAAAAAGTATAACAGACTTCATAGCTCTAAATTAGTTCTTTTAGCATTAGTGCTCTTATTATCCAATTGTCTAACAGTCTAGCAGTCTAGAAAAAACTACATCACCACATTTCCTTCCTTGTCAAAGCGTTTATATGAAACGAGTACCGCCAACATCGCAAGTACGAGCATCACGGCAAAACTCAAGCCAAGCAAGTATAAATCCAATGTTCCAGCAATTAATTCCTTCGTTGCTAACACCACATTTACTACAGGTATACACGCTGTAACAAGGTTTAATTCTACGCCTGGAAAGAAACCAATCATCGCTGGAAGAACCATTACGATGTTCAACGGGGTAATAATACTTTGTGCCTCTTTGAAGCTTTTTGCATAGACAGCAACTGGAATCATGACTCCTGCGAAAAACACTGTAAGTGGGAACAGAAGTGCAAAAAGCAGAAGGATAAATTTAAAACTCAATATTCCATGAATGACAGTCAACAATTCTTCATTTTCGACAATGTTAAGTACTTCAATTGAAATAAATAAGCCCAGTAAGGCAGCTGAAGCGGCCAGAAGTCCAGAGAGAACAACTACGCCCATCTTTCCAAAGAGAATCTGCCAGCGCGCAACTGGGGTAGTCAATAAGGTTTCAATTGTTCCGCGTTCCTTTTCTCCTGTAAATAAATCAATTGCGGGGTACATACATCCAAGGAATCCGAAGGCGATAAAAATATACGGAAGAATTCCACCCGCCAATTTACCGATCATCTCTTTGCTGGATGCCACATTGCTATATTTTGTAATGATAGGTGTTAATTCTTCTACAGAGAGTTTAAGGTCAAGGTAGCGTTCTTGTTGTGCAATGTCCTCAATCGCTGCCATATACGTTTCTGCACGATCTTCCATGCCCAAATCCGTCGCATTGAAAAATACGGTTACGGGAGCGGGAGTTTTCGCTAACATGTACTTTGCAAAATCACTCGGCACATAAACTCCCATTTGTAGAGAGTCAATGCGCAAATCTTGTTGCATCGCCGCAGTATCCGAATAGAATACAATTCTCTTCTTTCCAAAGGTGTCAGGTAAGTTGGTTAACTTTTCGAGCACATAATTATCCTCTGTACCGACGTAGCCAATTACGACTTCTTTAGCAATGGCCTCTTCTGTAAAAGAAGCAGAAACACTGACAAAAATGCTTAGTATAATTGGGAAGATGAGAATTGGAATTACCAACATCATCATCAAGGTACGCCTGTCGCGAAGGGTGTCCTTCAATTCTTTTTTGAATATCGTAAAAATCATGCGTTTACTTCTTTTGATGCATTAACAATTCGGATGAATTCTGCCGTGAGATTTTCGGCTTGCATTTGTGATTTGAAAGCATCCATCGTTCCGTCAAAGAGCATTTTTCCCTTGTGAATGATTGCCATATCATCACAGAGCAAATCTACCTCACTCATGATGTGGCTGGAGAAGATTACCGTTTTGCCTTCTTCACGACAATTGTGAATGAGTTGAATAATGTTTTCTGCTGTAATTACATCAAGCCCACTTGTAGGTTCATCGAAAATCACCACCTCAGGATCGTGAATCATGGTTCTGCAAATGGATACTTTTTGTTTCATTCCAGTTGAAAGCTTCCCGATTCGTTTTCCTTGAAAGTCATGCATGTCCAAAAGTGAATAGAGCCGTTCCTTTCGCTCCTCAAATACTTCTTTTGGAACAGAATAGAGGTCAGCGAAGTACTTGATCACCTCGTTAGGAG
>CAJQJL010000169.1 GCA_905478665.1 uncultured Flavobacteriales bacterium | reverse complement strand
CCATCGACTAATTGTATATAGTAGGTTCCTGTTCCAACTGCATTTGGTGTTCCCAATGCAACCGTTGCAGCCACGTCTGTCCAATATGTTAGTGTTCCAGCATCACTTCCCGCTGTTACTGCCGCTGCTGTTAAGTCTACCGTTGATGGTGAACATACCGCTGCTGGATCAGTTATAACAAGAGTTGGTAATGGGTTTATCGTAACATTTACAGGTTGAACTACTGAACAACCGTTTCCATCCACCAATTGAATGTAATATGTACCAGTACCAGATACCGCATTCGGTACAGGATTAACTATCGTAGCCGCGAGGTCTAACCAATATGTCAACGCTCCTGCATCACTTCCTGCCGTTACAGCCGCTGCTGTTAAGTCAACTGTTCCTGGTGTACAAACTGCCGCTGGATCTGTGATTGTTAATGTTGGTAATGGGTTCACAACTGCATTCACAGCTTGAACTACTGAACAACCGTTCCCGTCAACTAATTGAATATAATATGTTCCTGTTCCAACTGCTCCTGGTGTTCCAAGCGCAATCGTTGCAGCTAAATCTGTCCAATACGTTAATGTTCCTGCGTCACTTCCTGCTGTTACTGCTGCTGCTGTTAAATCTACCGTTGCTGGTGAACAAACCGCCGCAGGATCTGTAATTGTCAATGTTGGCAATGGATTCACAACAGCGTTCACTGCTTCAACAGTTAAACAACCACCCCCTAAATCTAGTTGGATATAATAAGTTCCTGTCCCAACTGACGCTGGAGTTCCCAATGGAATTGTTGCTGCCAAATCTGTCCAATACGATAAGACTCCTGGATCACTTCCTGCCGTTACCGCCGCAGCCGTTAAATCAACAGTACTTGGAGTACACACGGGTATTGGATCTGTTATTACCAAGTTTGGTGTTGCCGTAACCGTAGCGTTCACAGCCTGAACTACTGAACAGCCATTTCCATCCACTAATTGAATGTAGTAGGTGCCTGTTCCAACTGCTCCTGGTGTTCCTAAAGCTATCGTTGCTGCTAAATCCGTCCAATACGTTAACGTTCCTGCATCACTTCCCGCTGTTACTGCTGCTACCGTTAAATCTACAGTTCCCGGCGTACAAACTGCCGCTGGATCAGTGATAATAAGTGTTGGTTGTGGGTCAATCGTAACTGCGACACTTGTAAATACCGGACATGGACCATTGGTCGTATATGTTACGGTATATCCTCCTGGTGTAGATGCACTCACATCTATAAGACCAGTAGCTGGGTTAATGCTAAGTCCCGCTGGCAAACTTGAAAATGTTCCCAATGGATCACCAGTTATTGTAGGAGTTGGATCGGAACCATTTGCACAGTATGAAGCTGCACCGTAATTGAATGCGGCGTTTTCAACTGGATTATAATTTATTTGAATTGGGGTACCCAAAGCAAAACATCCATCTCCGTTTTGGTCATAATGTATAACTCCGTTCGGGTCACCTCCATTATCACCATCATCTGCCGTTATGGGAACAAAGTACCACGTTCCTGTTAATCCATAAGTAGATGGATCACAATCTGCAAAGTCTTGTCCTGACCACAAAGATCCAGAATAACAAGGATCAGTAGCAGGGTCGCCTGTTGTTGGAGGGCATGTATACAGTGCATACATTAGCTCCGAAAGTTCGCCAGGTTGAGGTGTTGGTAATACAAAGTCATTGTTTGAAGTCAATGTAATACAATTCACTCCAGAACATAAATCTATTGGACTCGCAGCGGGTAGCCCGTCAACTAATACGGTCACCGTTCCTGCATCAGCTGCACAACAACCTATGGCACCACTTATTGTTAAATCAAAGGGACATGAATCGCCTCCATCACCATCAATTACGATGTATACTTGTTGTCCTGCCGTTAATACAACAGTATAAGAATTTCCAGCTGTTCCACTCCCCGCATAGCCACAATTCAAAGAAGTATATGGTCCACCGCAAGGTCCTGTTAAGACTCCTGTCTGCAACCCGAATCCTGATGCACATGCGCCAACATCAAAGTTTATTGTATAGGTATCGGCGATTGGTGCAGTAAAGGTATACCAAACAGTGTTCTCTACAGACAAAGCACATATGTCTGCTGGTGCATAAGAATCATCTCCACCAGAGTTCATTGTTGATCCTGCATTGGTTCCTGAAACAGGAGCACATAGTGTACCGTAAGAAGTCGCTGAGGCGCAAAAATCACTTTGAGAAAAGGTGAACAGGCTTGCCAGCATCATCATAGATGCTAACATCAATTTTTTAGGTTGTATCATGTCAGTTTCAAGTGGTTGTATAGTGTTCAAATAGTGTTGTATTCTCGTGACAACATTATAGTTACATTAACTTATAGTAGTTTTAGCCATGCGAAAATACGTCATTATTTTAAAACTCTTCAAATTTTTACACGAATAATCTCCCGTGGTAATTAATTTTTAACAATTTAAAAGCTTAGGAGATATAGCGTATCATCGTTCTGAGAGCGAAGTGTTTTGGTAATTTGTGCTCGTAAACAACCAGAAAATTCATTACTAGAAATGGTTTTCTGGTTAAAACGTACTACATTTGGGATTACTAATCGTGATATTTGAATTGATTACGAATCAACCACTTAAAGAATACGCATGAAATCTATCGTAATAATTACACTGTTTTCTTTTGCTTCTCTAGTAAGCTTTGGACAGAATATTGAGCCTACACAAGCCAGTGAAAAAAACACTTCTACTCAGACTACAGAAATGAAAAAGGCTGAGAAAGCCCCAACGCTTCAGCCAGCTGATCCAAAAGATCCTTACTTAGGTCGTCAAGAGAAAATTAAGTCGATAATGAAAGACGGTCAAATTCCTACAACGTTCCCAAAATATATTGACGGAGTAAGTAAGGAGGACTACAAGCAGTCTGTATATACTTGGGTGCATAATAACCAAGACTTAATCAAGGAAGAAGAGTATAAAAAATTAGAACAAAAATCACATTAGATTTTTATTTATTCCTGATCGAATACTTTAGCTCATGCCAATTTTTCACAAAAACGTGTCCAAGCTTGGGCATTTTTAGCGCTCCAACTCGTATAGAGGGAGCAAAAACAGTATATTTAGATTAAAATAAAATTTACACTATGACAGGATTAATCGTTGGAGGTGTTATCGTATTGATTATTATCATTTGGTACATTTCCGCAAATAATAAATTGGTTGCCTTAAAGAACAACCGCGAAAACGCATTTGCTGATATTGATGTGCAATTGAAACAACGACATGACTTGATTCCACAATTACTTGGTGCAGTGAAAGGATATATGGATCATGAAAGTGGTGTTTTGACTCGTGTGACAGAAGCACGTTCAAGAGCCCTTGGTGCTAGTTCAGTTAACGACAAAATTTCTGCAGAAGCTGAATTGGGTGCTGCAATGAGTGCCTTCAATATTCAAGTTGAAGCGTATCCAGATTTGAAGGCAAACACGAATTTCATGCAGTTGCAAACAGAGATTTCAGACATCGAAAATAAGCTTGCTGCGGTTCGTCGATTCTTTAATTCTGCGACGAAAGAGTTGAACAATGCAATTGAATCCATTCCTTCGAACATCGTGGCGAACATCAAAAAGATGACTCCTCAACCAATGTTTGATCTTGGAACTACACAACGACAGGAAATGGACAAAGCTCCTGAAGTTAAATTCTGATCCTTTTTAAATGAAATATATTGGATTACAGGCACAAATAAGCCGTAATAACCGAAAGTCAACGCTGCTCCTTTTAGGGTTTCCGTTGTTGATTCTTCTGGGAATCTACATTTTCCTATTCTTTGCACTGGAAGGAGATATGGCGGAAGTAAACCGTGATTTCATCTACCTTGTGCCAGCAGTCGCTGCTGTTGTTGGAATCTGGTTCCTAATTGCGTTCGCTTCTCATTCCGCATTGATCAAAATGTCTACTGGGGCAAAATCGCTCGAACGGAAGGAAAACATGCGGATTTACAACCTCACAGAAAACCTGTGTATGTCTGTAGGGATGAAAATGCCCCAACTATATGTTATTGATTCTCCTGCACTAAATGCTTTTGCTTCTGGAATCAACGAGAAAACATATGCGGTGACATTGACTACTGGAATAATGGCTACGCTAGACGACAAAGAGCTTGAGGGTGTTATTGCGCACGAATTAACACATATTCGTAATAAAGACGTTCGGCTGCTTATTATCTCAATCATTTTTGTGGGAATCCTCGGGTTCCTTGTACAGGTTTTGTTCCGATCAATGTTGTATGGATCAGGAAGAAGAAGAGACAGCAAGGTAGACGGAAGGGTGATGCTCATTGCGTTAGTGGTCGCCGCCGTTGTTTATCTATTGACCATTCTATTCAAGTTCGCCTTGTCAAGAAAGCGTGAATACCTAGCTGATGCTGGCGCGGTGGAGATGACAAAAAACCCAATGGCCATGGCTGCCGCACTGCGGAAAATTTCAGGAAATCATGAGTTGGAAGTGAAAAGTTCTGACATGAAACAGGCTTTCATTGAAAATGGGCCTACTAAGAAAAGTGCAGTATCTGGTTTGTCTGGAATGTTCTCTACACACCCTCCGATCGCTAAGCGGATTGCTTTCTTAGAGCAGATGTAACACTCGGTTTAAACGGCGTTCTATCTCTAGCAACCCGTCTAAAAAACCTTGTTATGCAAATTTCTCCAAAAGTCTTCGTCCTCACTCTGTTTCTGTGTTTTTCATTCGTTCTATTCTCTCAGCAAAGAGGTTCCGAAATATGGTCTGCGAAGGTTTATCCCAACCCGAGTGAAGGGGTTATTCATGTAGAATTGACTGGGCTATGCGATGACTTGACACACATCAATATTGTGGATATGAACGGCAGAAGTGTTTTCTGGAAAAACATTCCCAATGACCAAACACACACCTTTGATTTAACTTCTATTCCGAAAGGACACTACACGGTTCAACTGATGAGTACCAATGTATATATGAAACAACCGCTAATACTTCAGTAGCTAGTGTTTTATCAGGCGAATTACCTCTTGTTTTGCGGCAAACTCAACTTCCAATAGATAAACGCCTGCTGGCTCATTGGACAAGTCCAACTTTATCGATCCACTGTTGTTAACAGAATGGTGAACCGTCTTCCCGATCATATTACTGACTCGACAAATAGACGAACTTTTCGATCCTGTTTCAATGTGAAAGAGACCGTTGGAAGGGTTCGGATACACCTGTACACCTGACACATCCTGGTTACACGTTTTTCCAGTGATCACGTCGGAATAAGTCTTTGCTCCGTCAAAGTCGACCTGCATGAGCCTGTAGAACGCCTCACGATCAGCATCTGTATCAAGCGCGCTGTAATAGCTCGGTTGTAAACTTGTTCCAGCACCGGGTACTTGATCGATGGCAAAAAATGATTTCCCATCCCAACTTTTCTCTAGAACAAAAAAACTATTGTTTGTTTCTGATACTGTCTCCCAGTAGAATAGTCGATCATTTCCATCGCATTGAACTTTGAAATTCACCAATTCCACGGGAAGCATAATTACTCGATCCACAAGGGTCCATGCTGAAAAAAAATGTGCTGCTGGAACGACAACATTATCAACTCTGCCCAACGTGGGACCTGTAGTTGCGTCTCCTCCACTAAATCCAACCCAGTTACCATTCCCATCGTCAAAACGCATAGCCTTTAGGCTTGATCCCACAATTGTATTTGGAGCTGCCATTTCAGAATTTGGAAAAGTAAACGACAGTGTTGAGCTTGGTCTAACGGTATAATTCCTTGCGTCCGCAATCCAAAAGCGATCAACGGCATATAATGTATGGTTAAATCCTTGAAACCAACAATCCTGAAAATCCATACAGGTTACCATTGAAGGCCACGGACTATTATTTGCGCTAAGTACAGTTGTATACGTCGAATGGTCTATACGTCCAACTCCAGTACCAGCAGATGTAACATCACAAATAAACGGAATGGAATCGAGTCCTGGCGCAGCCGTGTACCAAGGTAATCGATACGTGCCGGTTGTATCACGTATTTCCCAGCGCACTTTATTGTCTTCATCTTCTGAAATGATCCCTCCCCTTTGGTTGCCTGTCAGGGTAATCGCCTCAGGTTTCGGGCTGTCAAGCACAATAAATGCACCTCCATCCATTACAACAAAGACACGGTTGTTTATGATCAACCCATTCGTATCTTGTCCATAGCACCACTGAATGCAGAACAAACAAACGAATGCGATCGTTGTGTGTTTCAATCTAGCCATGATCATTTAGTTGTATTGACTAAAAGTTCCTCCAAACGCTCGACCCGCTGTTTGAGGTCTTCACTTTCCTTAACCTTCTCCTTTAGCGAATCAATAATCGCTTGCTGCTCCTTAACGGCCTCAACAAGAACTGGAATAACACCAATATAGTCTACGGACTTCAATCCAGATTCCTCATTGTAATGCACCAATTCGGGAAACACTGTTTCAAGTTCTTGTGCGATAAATCCAAGTTTATTCTTTCGCTGTTGTTCAAGTTCACTTCGCTTTTTCCCATCACTGGTCGTGTTCAGCCCCATGAATTTACTTTTGAGGTCATAGCGCTTTCCACTGAGTTGAAGAATTTTGGAAAGAGAACCGTTAAGTGGGACAATATTCTCTTTAATACTTCGGTCTGAAAGGTTTGTGAATGTGCCATAAACCGTTAGGTTGGTGAAGTGTCCTTGGTAAATTCTATTCGCATTGCTTCCCACGTATCCATAGTTGTTCGTAGAGGGCAGCATACTTGGTTCGATACCAATATTACTAACAATGAAATCTGCACTAGCTGCAGCTGGAGACATTCGAACATTCCCTTTTGCATAAAGTGCGGTAGTCCCTTGTGCATAAACGGCCGTATCCGCAACTGCCTTTAAGGCTATTATTGTTCCAGTAGCATGAATTCCCGTGCTCCCTTGTGCCCTAATCGCAACGTCACCAGCAATTAAGTCATTTGAAAAAACATTCAGAGCCGGTCCTGCGTTGGAATTTTCAATATGCATCCCAACCGTTGACGACCCAGCTCCGTTGAAAATAATTTTACAAAGCGTGTCACTTCCGAATACAGCTGGAACATCTCTCACAGTTAATCGTTTTGTCTCTGTGAGACCATCGACCTCAAGGAAAGAGCTAATAAAAGCACCTGAACCGCCAACATTCAACTCTCCACCACCCAATAATGGAGGTGTCATTCCGATTCCCACTCTATCGCTAAGGTTGTATACCGTTCCGGCTCCCACTTGCCAATCTGCATCAGCACCGCCAATTCCAGTCCAAGCCGACCCAGTATAATAGTAAAACCCAGGCGTACTATTTGTCTGGTATATTAACAGGCCTGTTGCTGGAGAAGTTATCGCATCTCGTTGAGCCTGCGTCATCCTAGGAACAAGCATTCCTCTCGTTGTAGAGGATACATCAAGAGCCGCAGAGGCATCTGGAATTGCACCTGTTTCATTAATTCCAACATTCTGGGAGAGAATAGATCCCGATACTAAAAAAAGAAAGATGCTCGTGGAAAGTATTTTGTTTATCATGGTTAATCATATTAAGTGAATCATTGTTAGTCATAGCTGACTAGGCAAATGGAATGTGTTGATATCCAATTTTCAAAGCAGCTTTTGCATGCCATGAAGATGTGTAATTGTACACCGATAGGTAAATGTTGTAGAGCTTATTGGGCTGCATTTGAAATTCAATTGATTTGATCTGATTGTTCGTGTTCTTTTTACTTCCACCTTTTCTTGGTGAATGTTTATCTGTATTAAATTTTTGATTAAAAATCAGAAAATTCTCATTTGAAAGTATGGTCTTTTTGTTGGTTCCATCAAGGTCCGATTCAACAACTCCTCCTATAATACTTGCATCGAAAATCACATGAGATCGCGGCTCATTTGGCTCAAATTCGTATGCATATTCGAAGTTCAGAAGGTGGGAGAACATTACCCCAATCCATTGCTTCTTTGTCCCTGATCTAAACTCCCAGTTTAAATATCCACCGGCGTTATCAGTATCAGCTACATTTCCCGTGCTTGTTGCATCTGTACAAGTTCGACACACTATTTCTCCCTTAGATGCATCCATCAAGCTTTTTCCCTTCACACCAGAATTCCAACATGTCGATGCATTTCCTGCAGGTTGAAGGGATCCAAAAGTTGGCATTACCGTACCCATTGTGACTTTTGTATTACCGTCAAAGCCCTGTATATAACCATGGATCCATGGCTTTACGTCAACGATCAACTCATCGAAATAATTATGCTCAAATTCATAAATCTCATTTGCAGGTTTGATGTTTATTTCCATTCCCTCTTCTATCAGATCTGGGTGATTCTCAATAAACTCCTTTTCCAATTCCTTTGCTCTGACAATTAAGTCCATGCGCTCACGGAATAGTAAATCGTGTTCTTCTCTTGATTGGTCAATGTGGGTCAGGTGTAATTCTTTCATAGGTGTTAAGTTTTTATTATGTTGTTATTGCCAGTCAACAAACTTGGCTTGTAATTTCTAATCGGTTATTCTTTCAGTGTTTTGTTGAATCAAAGGTAGAGCGTGGCTCCCGAGGAACGTTACTCATTTTGGACATGCTGTTGCTCATTTTGGACAAAGGCATGAATTCACATGATTTTTCAATACTTTTAGCTTAGTAACCACGTACATCCATCATGAAGAAAATCTTGTTCTGCTGCACACTTATCGTTTTCATTTTTACTCAGGCATTGGGACAATCTTCCATCGAAGAATCGGAAGAAAAGTTTAAACTGGCAGACTCGCTTGTAAATTCTGGAGACTTTCAGGGTGCTCTGGACATTCACTACGCACTTTTGGAAAAACTGAAGAAGAATCCTGAAGGGGAAGAGCAGTATACATTGCTGTCAAAAAACTACTACAAGCTGTCTTATGTATACCTTTTTTTAAACGATACGCTAAGCACAGATTACGCAGAAAAGGCTATTCAAAGTGCCCTGAAAACAACCAACAACAAACTTATTGAAACGAGCTATTCGCTCAAATACTACTGTCTGTACGACGTTCCCGGAAAGGCTAAAGATCTCAACTTCATTGCCGATAAATGCATTAAATATTCTCTCTTGGCAGACAACAACAGTATGCTGGCAGAAGCCTATATGCACAAATGCAATGCGCTCGTTGAGTTGAAGCAGGTGGATGCAGGGGATGAATATTGCCGCAAAGCTGAAGCTTTGTTTCTTGAAATGAACGACGACGCCTATCTAGCTTCTGTTTACGGCAATATTGGAAATGTCTTTGTAAAATCCGACCAGATAGAAAAAGCACTTTATTACCACGAAAAGGCTTATCAGTTATCCCTGAAACTGAAGGAACTCAACCTGATTATTGATGATGCTCAGAACTTAGCGACCGATCATTACAAACTGGGGAACTACAAAGCTTCCAGTGAGTTTTACAAGGTCTTTGCCGATAGTCTCGTTGTGAAATACGAGCGTCTGTTGGACGAAAAATTCACCGAAGCTGATGCGAAATTTAACGCAGAAGAAAAGAACAAGATAATTGCCCAGCAAGAGCTTGAAGCTGCTCAAAGTGAATCGCGACAGAATCGAATCATCTTCTTAGGAGTTACGCTTTTGCTTATTCTTCTGGGAATTTACCAATGGTATATCTACCGTCAGCGGAAAAAGAAACATGCCGCCGAACAAGAGCTTTTGAAGGAACAGGAAATGAACCAAATTCGAACGACCTTCCTTGAAAATGTTGCGCATGAAATACGAACGCCAATTACCCTCATCAATGGACACCTCAGCTTGGTACTTGAGCAAGGGAATACAACTCCTGAACTCGAAAGGCACGTTCAGCTTGCATTGGACAACAGCCAGCGCGTCCTCTCTAATTCAAACGAAATCCTTGATCTACTCAGGTACAAGAAAGGGAAACTTCCATTACGCCTCACGAACCTTCCCTTAAACGTCTTTCTAAAGCGACTCTTTTTCTCATTCGAATCACTCGCAGAAATCAAAAAAGTGGAACTCAAGTTCAGCTCAAATGCGCCGGATGAACTGCTCGTACACACCGATGAAAGTCGTTTGGAAAAAATTCTCGGAAACCTCGTTTCAAACGCCATTAAGTTCTCTCCAAGTGCGTCAAACATTGAATTTAACGTGCACCTAGAACCTAACAAGTTGACGGTTAACGTACGTGATTACGGTCAGGGTATTGAGATCAGCGAACAGAAAAAAATATTTGAGCGATTCTATCAGTCCAAACATACAGATAGTATTGGAGGTGTTGGGGTGGGACTTTCACTAGCCAAAGAGTTCGCAGAATCACTCAACGGCGACATAAGCGTTGAAAGTCAGCCTGGATCGGGAAGTACATTTTGTTTTGCGATGCCTGTGAACGTTGTGGAAAACGAGACGAAAGTGCAAAGTGAAGTTGAAGAAGCTTCCATGCAATCTGACACCGAAACAGATCTTTCCTTTTTCAATGAAGAAAAGTCGCGCGTACTCATTGTTGAGGACAATCCTGAAATGAACGCTTTCCTTGCCGAAATCCTTTCTGAACAATACAGTTGCGATACCTGTTTTAACGGCATTGAAGCCTTGCAAAAGGTCCAAAATGAAAATTACGACCTGATCATTTCAGATGTAATGATGCCCAACATGAATGGTTTTGAATTCCGTGAGAAAATGCTCCTGTTGGAAAAACAAAAATTGATTCCTTTTATCTTCTTAACCGCAAAAGTACTCCTTGAGGACAAGGTAAAAGGTTTTGATATGGGGATAGACGACTACATCACAAAGCCCTTTGATAAAATTGAACTTATCGCACGTATTCAGGCCTCGTTAGCGAATAAACGTGAGCGAGAACTTTGGATCAAGGACAATCTTGAATTCGTGCCTGAAGAAGGACAAAACGCTGAAAAAGACTTGCTCATAAAAATCAAATCGATTGTTCGTGAGAACATGGCGAATGAGGAGTTCAAGGTAACAGCCTTAGCAGAAAAAATGTTCTACAGTCAGCGTCAATTATCGCGCTTATTGAAGAAATCCATTGGGCTTTCTCCTGTTCAATATGTGCTTGAATTGCGGATGCGAACGGCATATCAACTGCTCAAAGAAAAGCATTACTCCACCCTGTCGGAAGTGCGCCATCACGTGGGAATACCAAGCGCCTCCTATTTCAACAAGAAATTCAAAGAACGTTTTGGTGTTGCGCCTTCAGAGCTGCTTAAGGAATAGAAATCTATCATCTTGTATTTCCCCTAACCAGATGTTTCCGTGGAATCCATGAAAAAGGCTTCTATCATGACTTTTTTTGTATGCACTGAATCATGCAGAAAAGAAATCCCATCATTTCTCTAACCCATATCATACGTCCCGCTCTCCATGTAAATAACAGGGCTCCGCCTACTTGATTGTTGAACATCTTCATCAACTGAAGAGCAGGATGTCAAAAACAAAACCCCAAGAACTTGAAGTACCACTTTCATAAGGGTATAACTCTGGGTATGCTCGTTGTTACAACTTTGAAATCATTGCCTTCAAATCCTTTTCATCGTCGCTTTTTGCCGTGAACTTTCTTGCCATTTTCTTGAGTTTTTCCTCCGTCATATCGCCCTTAAACATGGAGTCGCGAAGCAACAACCCAAAGGATGCGACCAAATTTACCAGCTCATTCTTTTCAAACTCCTCATCGGCAGTTAAACTGTAGTTTCGTTCTACACTTGCTGAGTCTTCAAAGGATTTATAGCGCAACTTCACATAGGCCAGTTCGTTTTTCCCTGATGCAATTTTAGTCTTTGTGAAGTGTGATTGCTCTTTGTCAGCATTTCCGCGCTTAATTTCATAAACCGCTGTTACCTGATGGCTATAACCTATTTCGCCTGCATCTTTGGTATCGTCCTCAAAATCTTTGGGCTTAAGCATTCTATTTTCATAGCCGATCAGCCTGTATTCTGTAACCAATTTTGGATTAAATTCAACATTTAGCTTTACGTCCCGCGCAATGTTCATCAAGTTTCCAACCTCCTCAACCAATACGCGATTCATTTCTGCGGTATTATTGATGTAGAAGTGGTTTCCGTCTCCTCGATCTGCAAGGGTTTCAAGAATATCATTCCGATAATTTCCCATTCCAAAGCCAAGTGCGGTTAAATAAATACCCTTTCCTCGTTTTTGAGCAATGTACTTTTCAAGATCTCCCGTGTTACTGATTCCAACGTTAAAATCACCATCTGTGCACAAGAGAATGCGATTGTTTAATTCAGGATCATAGTTTTCTTCTGCCAAACTGTAAGCGGCTTGAATTCCTCCCATCCCATTCGTTGAGCCTCCAGAGTTCAAGTTTCGAATAGCGTTAAGAATTTTACTCTTATTATCGCAAGAAGTCGGCTCCAAGACAATGCCCACGTTTCCTGCATACGTAACAATCGCGACCTTGTCTGTACTTTTAAGCGTTTGAACAAAACTATTCAATCCCTTTTTAACCAAATGGATTTTGTCATTTGAAGACATTGACCCTGAAACGTCAACAAGGAAAACGAAATTATGTGGTTTACGCGCAACATCCTCTGGAAGGTCTTTTGCTTTTAAGTGAATCGTTACCAATTCGCTTTCTACATTCCAAGCACACTGCGTGCGAGACAACTCAACGTGCAAGAGTTCATCTTTTGGCACCTCCACTTTTTTATAGTGGAAAGCATTGATCATTTCCTCCAACTTCACAGCATCGCGACTAATTGTTCCACGCTGGTCGAATCTTCTTTGCACATAGCTCCATGAAGCTCTATCCACATCAATACCAAAGGTAGAGTTGGGATGCGCTACTGTTGACAGAAAATCATTTTCATAAATTGAAGCGAAACGATCCAAATTCAACTGTGATTCTGGTTTGTGATCGTTCTGATAACCATATGAACGCCGAGAGCGACCGTAACTCTGTTGTATCTGTTGATAGGAGCGTTGACTTTGTATGTCTCCAAAAGCGTTTGTTTCGACGGCAATGACCCCACCAGTGAGGTCTCCATAACACGCTGGAACTCCACCTGTAATTACCTGAACCGAGTTAATACTCGTCTTGGGGATTCCATAAAAATCGGTAACACGTATGCCGTCTATATAAAAAGCATTGGCATCTGAACGTGCGCCGCGAATGTACATGTCTTGCCCAACCTCATTTAAATTAACACCGCCAGCTGTTCCTGCAATACCATGAACAGATCGCGTTGGCATACGGCTTATGTCTTCACGTGTCAATTGCATTCCAATCGTTCCATGACTTTTGTCTATCAAAGGAGCCTGATACGCGACACATTGCACCGCTTGAATTTCTTGGATCCCAGCAGAAAAGGACTTGTTCGTATTTCCATCGACCTGACTCGATACAAAAGTTTTCACAGGTAAACGCTCAACAGTTTCATGATTTTTCGGGATGATTTCTTCTCCACCTTCCCCAACTTCATATGCGGTCGGGTTTCTCGGAATATTAGTAAAGCTACTGAGGTCTACTTCAAGTACTAGTTGAAAAACTTGATCGGATTGTACAAAAGCTCTTTGTTTGGCAACAATGATGTTCTCAACTTCCAATTGAACTTCCACCATACCAGCTGGAACATCCGAAAAATGCACCCTCCCTTGTTCATCGGTTTGACCGCTATCAATTATGGATGAGTCTGCGATTAGTTCAATGCATACAGAAACTGGTTCAACCGTTGATCTATCAAGGCAACGAACATACAGCCCCCCTGTTTGGGCACTCGCTTGAAATGTAAAAATGATACCGAGGATAAAGAAAAAGCGTCTCATAAGCAGTTGTTTGCTAATAAGATGCTCATTGAAAATTATTCCATAAAATTCGTGGCTTTTTAGTCCCGAATCGCCTTGATTCCAGGCAACTCTTTTCCTTCCAAATATTCGAGCATTGCCCCGCCACCGGTAGAAACGTAGCTTACCTTGTCGGCCAAATTAAATTTGTTGATCGCCGCAACAGAATCGCCACCGCCAATTAAAGAAAAGGCCCCTTTTGTTGTAGCCTCTACAATCGCATTTGCTACCGCTACTGTTCCCGCTTGGAATTTCTCCATTTCGAAAACACCCATTGGGCCATTCCATAAGATCAATCGTGAATCCCTGATAATTCGAGCGCATTCTTCGGATGTCTTTGTACCAACATCCAGCCCCATCCAACCATCAGGAATTTTATCAATGTCAACTTCATCGGTATTGGCCTCATTGCTGAAGTCGTCGGCAATTACGGTATCGACGGGAATATATAGGTTCACCCCCTTGGTTTCGGCATCAGCCATAATCCGCTTCGCTGTATCGATATAGCTATCTTCAACTAATGAATTACCAACCTTTCCACCCATTGCTTTCACGAACGTATAGGCCATTCCACCTCCTACAATCAGGTTGTCTACTGTGTCCAACAAGCGCTCAATAATCGTAATCTTCGATGAAACTTTCGCTCCTCCTACAATTGCCGTTAAGGGCTTTTCATCACTGTTTAGCACTTTGTCTACGCTTTTGATTTCACCCTCAATGAGGAACCCAAACATTTTATCATTTGGGAAAAACTTGGCAACTACCGTAGTACTTGCATGTGCTCTATGTGCCGTTCCGAAAGCATCATTCACATAGACATCTCCATGCTTTGACAATTGCTCTGCGAAACTCTCTGTACCAGCCGTTTCATGCTTATAGTAGCGTACATTTTCCAACATCATTACTTCACCAGGCTTCAAAGCGGCACTCATCTCCAGTGCTTCTTTCCCGATACAGTCTCCTCCAAACTTAACATCAACTCCAAGTACATTGGATGTATGCTCTACAATATTTTTCAAGGAAAAACGTGCTTCATTTCCATCTTTCGGGCGACCCAAGTGCGACATCAAAACAACGCTCCCACCATTGTCCAAAATGTGTTTAATCGTTGGGGCAGCGGCACGAATTCGTGTATTATCCGTGATCTGAAGTGTTTCTTTATCCAAAGGAACATTGAAATCAACACGAACCAAAGCTCTCTTTCCTGAAAAATCGTATGAATGAATGTCTTGCATGGCACCAAATTTTGTGGTGCAAATTTAGTGTGATTTTTAAACTATCCGAAATCTTGATTATTAATTAGTGACCATGGAGGATCGGTGGCTCTCGGAACTTAGGTTTTCAAAATAACTGATGATGTTCGGCATATACCGCTAGCCCTATTTTTGATCTAACGCCCAGTTTTTTCTTGAGTTTAACAATGAACGCGTCAATTGTTCGCTCGGCATAGTTGAGTTGTCGTGCAATTTCGCCACGGGTTCGATCGAGGTATACCAATTTCAGCAGTTGCAATTCAAGTGTGGTGAGCAGTGCTCCACTGTCAAATTTTGTGCTTCCCTTGTGGATTTTCAGCAGTGCCCCCTCTTCAAAGTGTGTGGCTCCAGAGAGAACAGCGTGAATTACCTCTTCCAACCTTTCGACGGAGTTCTTTTTTGAAAGATAACCCACTACACCAATTTTGAAACTTCTGTTGATATTATTGAGGTCGGCGTACGCTGACAAAATGATGATACGCTGCTCTGGTTTTTTCAGCAGGAGTTGTTTTGCCAGTTCGTAACCGCTCATTTCGCTTAGTTTAATATCCGTTAGGATCAAATCAAATTCATTGCTTTCACAGGCCTCTAGCGCTTGTTTTGCGTTCGCTACAGAGGTAACAATACGCAGTTCATCTCTAGAAGCGTCCTTCTCTTCTTGGTTGACAGACTGCATTTGGGTGTTGAAGTGGAACTTCAACATATTCCTCATGAGCGTGTCTCCATCTACGTGTAAAATCTTTATCGTGCTCATAACCATTTGTTTTGTTCACGGGAATAAATACAAATTGCATTCCAATTTAAGCACTCTGACATACGCTCAATGTACATGGACTTGCTGCATGATTCGTCCTGCATGGTGTATGTATATGTATTACCTGCTGCCAATGCACTTTGAATTGCTGTAGTATTCATCTTTATTGCGGAAAATGTATATGCGCATGCTCTTTATCACGTAATTATTGCTGTAAATGAAAATCGCTTTGCTGAATTATGCGTCTTACTTGGTGTAAGTATGTTTTAAACGTGCTGTTTTTGTTGTTGGAATTGCTGTTTGTAAGGTTGAAGGTGCTGTCTTGGGGGGAGTTAAGGCAAGCAATTCGTGTTTATTATTGTGCAAGGAATGGTGAATAATGTACGACAGCGGTCACGCATAGCCCACCCAATGAAGACGCTAAAGCGCTATAATATTGTATATTGGTTGCACATATAAGTAAGTTATAAGTAATATAGGTTAGGGCGCGCCATATTCGAGAGATGCCCATGGTAGGTATCGCCCAAACGAGGTTTAAAGAGCAGGAACATATCATATAAATTGTGGTAAATAGTCTTCTTTTTCTTTGCCAACGCTGGCAACAGCATTTGCAAATTCCTTCGTCAGTTTGCAATGCCCTTGCCCTGCCCTCGCAATTTGTGGTTAAATCAACGTTCGCTATCTGAATTTACAATCTCGACAAGCCCATTGTAACAAGCTACTGCAAAAGGCTTCATAGTTTCTGTTGTGTGCGTCACTCCGACAGTTTTACATTCTTGCATATAGGTAACATACAACCGGCACCAATCATATTCAACGTGCCCAGAGGGCACTTGCATTAAGTTGTACACTATGTCTAATATATCTAAACAGTGTTTATCGGATGCTTCCATTCCCAACTCGTCTAGTCCTAAGACTAATTGGCTATGTTTTAAATCTTGTTGGATAAGGGAGATGATT
>CAJQJL010000168.1 GCA_905478665.1 uncultured Flavobacteriales bacterium | reverse complement strand
TCCATTACAGAAGAGAACATGAAAATTATTCCAGTTCTCGGAGACAAGGGTGTGATGATAATGTGATGTTGACGCTAAACCGGTGCATTTTGTATATTTGTAAAACGATATACCCATAAGGGTAAATAAATCAAGTAATATGCGTAAGTCGATATTTCAAAAAGGTTTGATAATCATAGGGTTAGTGACTTTTGCAGGATTTCTTTCTTCCTGTGGTGACGATCCAGTTGTCGATAACGATGGTGACATCGTAGTTGACGACGACTATTATGAATTTCAGGATTTTAGTCTTGATGAGTATGAAATCCCAGCGATGATCTCATTACCAGATGAAACAGCAAATATTGGAGCTTCTACCAAACCAGAAATCGTACATATTCAGAGTGATATTAAATGGGAAGTAAAGGTTGGACCAAATTTCCAGCTGATGATTGAAGATTATGCAGATTTCACAGATCTAATTGAGGTAAAAAAGAAAGAATTAGCAGAGCAAACTTTCTTTGAAGTTGATTACCTAATTGACGAAGGAGATATGATCGTTTATCAACGTACTTTAATTGTGAAAGGAACTGATAAAGCTTCTCCAACAGTTGGCATTGAGCATAAGTCATATCACGTATATGGACAAAAAATTGTGAATGGTATTACCTACGAATTGCAATCGCGTCCTGATGGTTATGAAAAAATGATCATCGAGTTAATGGCGAAATCTATTAAGTCACTTAAGCCGATTAAAGAAAGTTAAACGTCTGGAAACAGACTCCCTCACAAGTTGCACATTTTCTTATGGAATTAACACGCGAAAATGTTTTGGAGGTATTGGGATCCATCATGGAACCAGACCTTAAAAAAGACATTGTATCTGCCAACCTGGTAGAAAACATTACTATCGACGAAAATAAGTTGATGCTAAAAGTCTTTGTGTCGAATCCAGCGTTGCACGCTCGGAAACGAATGTCGGAGGCTTTAGAGTTCAATCTCAAACGTGCTTTTGGTAAGGACTTGCTTGTAGAAAGTGAAGTAAAAGGAATGCCTACAGAGGCTAAATCTGCACATCGAAAGATTTTGCCCCAAGTGAAAAATGTCGTAGCAATTGCTTCTGGAAAGGGAGGGGTTGGTAAATCGACTATTACGGCGAATCTCGCTGGTGGATTGGTAAAAGCAGGATACCGAGTTGGTATTGTGGATGCCGATATTTACGGGCCATCAATGCCCACAATGTTTGATGTCGTTGAGGAAAAACCAACAATGATTGACGTTGATGGAAAACCAATGATCACGCCTGTCGTTAATTACGGAATTAAGATTCTATCCATCGGATTTTTCACGGAACAAGATAATGCAGTTGTTTGGCGAGGCCCAATGGCAGCAAAGGCAATGACACAAATGTTCACAGACGCTCATTGGGGTGAATTGGATTATTTGCTCATTGACCTTCCTCCTGGAACAGGTGACATTCATCTTTCACTCGTGCAAACAGTGCCTTTGGATGCTGCAGTGATTGTCAGTACTCCACAAGAAGTGGCGTTGGCAGATGCGCGTAAGGGTGTTAACATGTTCAAATTGGATTCAATAAAAGTTCCTGTACTTGGGATTGTTGAGAATATGGCGTGGTTCACACCAGCCGAGTTACCGGATAACAAATATTATATTTTTGGACGAGACGGTGCCAAGAACTTAGCGCATGGAATGGGTGTTGCATTTCTTGGACATATTCCACTTGTACAAGGTGTGCGAGAGGCAGGTGATGTTGGTCGTCCAGCTGTGTTTCAAGAAAATACACCTACTGCCAAGGCGTTTGATGAATTAGTTACTACATTTGTTGAGCAATTAGAGCTTTTAAAAAGCAAAAAATAAAGATGTCAATCGATAAAAAAGCCATAGAGGTGAAGGTGCTTGATGCATTGGAACAGTTGAGACCGTTCTTACACGCAGATGGTGGTGACATGGAATTAGTGGAAATCAGAGATGATGCCACTGTTGTCGTTCGGTTGTTGGGATCTTGTAGCGATTGCTCGATGTCATTGATGACGCTTAAGGCTGGATTGGAAGAAGCTGTGAAGAAGGCTGCACCTGAGGTGAAAGAAGTTATAGCCGAAAACATGCCGACTGTGGCGTGATTTGTTAGTAAGACTTTACGATTCCCAAAAAAAGAAACTATAAAATTATTGAATAAAGAAATCCACCTTTTGGGGTGGATTTTTTGCTTTATCTATGATAGTCTTACACTGTAAATTCGTATTTCCCTAATTCATTCGTTCCATCATGGATTCTGATGTAGTACGTGCCTTTCTCCCATCCCATAACAGCCAGATGAAATGCATAGTTGACGTGACTAGCTTGAGCGGTCATAGCTCGATCACTGGCGTAGAAAACGTCACCATTCTCTTTGTGAATATCTTGTAAGACTTTGGTTCCTTTTGGACAATCGAAAGAAAGATGTCCTGAAATTTTTAAGGTTTCCATATTGAAATTTCCATCGTCATCAATTCGTACTGATTGTGGAGATGTGAACCATGTATTTTTTTGTCCAGTAATCGTCGCTACTTCTTTACGAAATGCTTTATCAGCCGCATTTTCTGCCACAATATTGGAGACTGAATATCCATCAGAAATTGCCCACACGGCATCTTGGTAGGAACTCTTTGTAATATTTTTTCCCTTCAGGTATGTAAACAGTCTGTCAAACTTCGGATCTGTATTTTGTGTGATGTTCATTTTTGTCGATTCTGTTGGACAGCGATCTGAAGCTTCTGTGCAAAATGCGGCTACTTGACCTCTGTACGTTCCGTTTGGCTTAAGCGTAATAAACTCATCTTTCAGTTGAATCAGTGTTTGTTCGCCGTTGTCCTGAGGATTGTATTTCGTGCCTGCAGGAATGACTAGTTGAACGGTTGATTTCGTCGAGTTCGTAATGTTTAAATTTACTGAGAAGCCGCTGTGTTTTCCATTAGAAGTTACTGAAGCGACAATTGTTTTGTTCTTGATGGCATCTAGCAGTGAGAACTTCTGCGTCGGCGCAGTTAGCGTAAATGAGGCGATTAGAAATGTAATTGAAAGTGCATTAATTACGAAAATAGACTTGGAGAGAATTTTTTTCATGGTTACAGAGATTAAAGAATTATGCATACATAACGAAACCCCAGAATTTGGTTACAAAAAAAGGCCACCCTTTCGGATAGCCTTTAAAAAATAGTAATTCGCTAATTATTTAGCCGCTGCGTAATTTTTAGCAACCTTCTCCCAGTTAATCACATTAAAAAATGCATTGATATAATCGGGTCTTCTGTTTTGATAGTTGAGGTAGTATGCGTGCTCCCAAACATCCAATGCAAGGATAGGAGAACCTCCACAACCTTCACCCATAAGTGGGTTGTCTTGGTTTGCTGTTGAACATACTTCCAACTTTCCGTTGCTTACGCAAAGCCAAGCCCAACCAGAACCAAAGCGTGTTGCAGCTGCCTTTGAAAATGCTTCTTTAAAATCTGCGAATGATCCAAATGCTGCGTTAATAGCATCACCTAGTTCACCTGTTGGTTCTCCACCACCGTTTGGACTCATTACTTCCCAAAACAAGCCGTGATTCCAGTAACCTCCACCGTTATTTCTAACAGCAGGATTATTTGCACAAGAAGCCAAAATCTCTATGATTGACTTTCCTTCGAATTCAGTTCCCTGAATTGCGTTGTTTAGGTTGTTTGTATATCCATTGTGGTGCTTTGAATGATGGATCTCCATCGTTTTCGCGTCTATATGAGGCTCAAGAGCGTCATATGCGTATGGTAATTGTGGTAATTCGAATGCCATAATTCTAAATTTTATGAAATTAGTTACCCAAAAATAATAATAAGACTAGAACATTTAAAATGATTCTAAATAATATCGCATCAATTTTGATCTTTTTATGCTTTTCTTAATTTTAAGACAACCTAAAACTCAAGAAATGAAAAGAAAATTTATCATTGGAGCATTGCTTTTCTCAGCGTTTGCGTTTGGAGCATGTTCAGGATCTGTTGAAGTAGAAGACAACACAGATTCTACTGAAAGCACAGAGAATAATGAAACGAACGTACAAGCTGACACAGATGAGGAGAGAGATAGCGAAAGCGTTGAGGATGCGTTGAATGGATTAGTTGAATCAATAGAGGACGATGCAAATGACTTGCTTCACGATGCAGAAACAACAATCAACGAAGCTATGGATGAGGTAAAAGACGACGCTGAAAACGTACTCGAAGACTTGTAATCGCGATTAAGAAAACTAAAAAGGTTGAACTATTGTTCAGCCTTTTTTTGTTGCGCGTATTTCTTTTGGTATTTAGAATACAGTGCCGACTGAGAATTCCCTACAGGCATGAATACACCATCAATCAATCCAAGAAAAATGTTGTTTGAGCGCATGTCGAGCGCGTTTCCATCCGATACGAATAGCGTTGCAGATTTGCCTTTTTCCAAACTTCCGTATTCTTTATCAATTCCCAAAATTTCGCAACTCCAAAGGCTAATTGAACTAATAGCTTCTTCTTCGCTCAATCCATAAGCTGCGGCTGTACCTGCCAAAAATGGAATATTTCGCGCATTCATGGCTTCCATATCGCCTTCATTTTGAATGCAGAATTTCACCCCATTTTCGTGCAATAAGAAAGGGAGTTTATACGGAAGGTCAATGTCGTCTTCTTCATTTTCGGGTAAACTGTGTGGCCGTGTCAACATCACAGGAATTTTCGAGTCGGCAAGCTTGCGACCAATTATATATGCGTCATATCCTCCGACAATTACAGGGAATTTGAGCTTAAAGTACTTAGCAAATTCAATGACGTCTACCAATTGCTGCAACTCGTCTGCGTGAACGTAAACCCGTTTATCGCCTTTAAAACAGGCGCGCATAGCTGCTAAACGTGCATCATGTTGCTCTTGACTTACAGAACTTCGTGCGTAAGCTTCAGCCATTGCAAAAAAGTCATAGATTTCCTTTTTATCGTCTTCGTATTCCTTGTTGGCTGGCTTTGAATCATCCTCTTTTTTTGAATGATGATCACGCATACTTGATGGCCAATTCAAATGAATTCCATCGTCTTCAGAAATGGTTGCGTCCTCCCAATTCCATCCATCCAGCTTCATAACAGAAGAGCTTCCTGAGATGACGCCGCCTCGAGGAGTCGCTTGAGAAATTAAAACTCCATTCGTTCGTACCGTTCGCACTACCTTGGATTCAACATTAAATGCAATTTGTGATCGTACGTGTGGATTGTAGATTCCAACCTCATCGTAATCGCGCGTTGCTCTCACCGCGTCTATTTCTGTAATTCCAAGCGTAGAATTTGGCGCAACAAATCCAGGGTAAATATGTCGTCCTTCAAGTTTAACGATCGTGTCCCATTCTTCAGGATCGTATGAGAAAGCCAACGAATTTTTGACAAAGAGAATTTTTCCGTCCTCAATTGCAATCAATGCGCTTTCTAACGTTTCACCGTTACCAACGTGCAAGTGGCCATTCACCAACAATATTTTTGAATGATTCTGTGAAAAGCAAATTCCCGCGGTGAATAAGCAGAATGCGATATGTATAAGTGCCTTCATATTAATGATGATTTTCTTCTTGTGATGCGTCCTCACCTATCGTATTGCAATGAAAATGTCCTTTCTTCTTTTTGAAAAATGGTTCCTTCTCTCCACCTTTTTCGTTGTCATCTAACATTTTACTGATGATCCGTGCTTTTTCAGCTTGATTGCGAACTCGCATTTCAGCGTCTTTTTCATGATCGTATAGGACTTCACCATCTACAATTGTGTATTCCACTAGCGCATTAATTGAAAGTGGATTGTCTGTCCAAATCACAACATCGGCATCCTTGCCAGCTTTCAGACTTCCCATGCGTTCATCCAAGTGAAGCAGCTTAGCAGGGTTGAGTGTTACCATTTTCCAAGCATCTTCTTCGGACATTCCACCGTATTTAACCCCTTTTGCAGCCTCCTGGTTCAATCTTCTGCCCATTTCCGCATCATCCGAATTGATAGCGACTACAACGCCTTGTTCGTGCATTAAAGCAGCATTGTATGGGATAGCATCATTCACCTCGTATTTGTAGGCCCACCAATCTGAGAAGGTAGAACCACCAGCTCCGTGTTCAACCATTTTGTCTGCCAACTTATATCCTTCCAAAATATGCGTAAATGTGTTAATTCGGAATCCCATTGAATCTGCAACGTGCATCAGCATATTGATTTCTGATTGGACGTAAGAATGACAGGAAATGAATCGTTCACTTTCCAAAATTTCGTTCAGTGCTTCCAGTTCCAAATCGAACCTAGGTGTTGGCAAGGAAGGATCCTTTTTTGCCGCATTCATTGCTAATTTGTATTGTTGAGCGCGTAAAAAACCATCGTAGAAGACTTGTTCAACACCCATTCGGGTTTGCGGAAAGCGCACTGTGTTGCGATCACCCCAATTGGATTGTTTTACATTTTCTCCTAGTGCAAACTTGATAAATTTTGGAGCATTTTCGATGAGCATTTCATCAGCCGTGTGTCCCCACTTCAGTTTTACAAGTGCCGACTGACCTCCAACTGGGTTGGCTGATCCATGAAGTAGTTGAGATGCAGTAACTCCTCCCGATAATTGACGGTAGATATTGATGTCATCTGGATTAACAACGTCTCCAATGCTTACTTCAGCAGAAATTGCCTGACCACTTTCGTTGACCCCTTTGGAAATTGCAATGTGTGAGTGCTCATCAATGATTCCAGAAGTCACATGTTTTCCTTGGGCATCTATAACCCGAGCTCCGGATGGTGTTGGATGCTTGCCCGTTCCTGCGAAAGTGATTTTTCCGTCAAAAATGACTACTGTTCCATTCTCTACTATGCCTTCAGATTCATTTGTCCAAAGTGTAGCATTCTTAATTATAACCGATTCCCGAGTTGGCGCGGTTTCAAAACCATATGCCATGTGCGGATACCAGATGTGCATTGATGTGTCTGTATCTTTTGAATTCTTGGAAATAGAAAGCTGTGGAAGACGAATG
>CAJQJL010000167.1 GCA_905478665.1 uncultured Flavobacteriales bacterium | reverse complement strand
GTCTACCGAAAGGATGCCATCCGTATTGAATTAGCAAGTGAAGTTCCTGATTTAGAGCAATTGTCCCAAAAGAAATTAAATGATCTTTTTGAGATTGAACCAGCAATAGCGGGAAAGGTGATCGCTATTGGAGAACGACAAATAGAATTTGTTCCATTGGATCCACTACCATCTAATCAGTTGTATACTGTACACTTCGATTTGGATAAACTAGCGAAGGTGAAATCGGGATTCGAGGATTTTGTATTTCAATTTTCGACATTCGAACAAACGATGGAAGTTGAGGTAGAAGGACTTCGTAATTACAACAGTTACCAGATCGAATACCAGAAGTTGGAAGGTTCAATTAATACGGCTGACTACGAGGATACTGCTTTGTTGAGACAAACTTTGAGCTTTGACTTAGATGGAAAGAAATTACCATTTACGATTTACGAATATGGTTGGGATGAAGAAATCCATTTTCGGGTTGACAGCATTCGCCGATTGAAGAATGAACAAACCATAACTGTACAGTGGAAAGGGAAGATCATCAACTCATTTTCGAATGGAAGTGAAACGGTTAAAGTTTCTGGACTTGGTGATTTTTCAATAGGTGACATCTCGGTTATTGAGACGCAAGACCAAAAGGTAGAATTGACATTTACTGAGCCCTTACAGCAAGGACAAAACCTAAAAGGGATGGTGACTATTGAGGGAATTGAAGAGTTGTCCTACAAGATCAATCACAACGTGGTCACTGTGTTTTTACCCAATCGTTTTGTTGGCGAGAAAAAGCTAAAAGTTTCGGCTGGCGTCAAGAATATTGCGGGGTATAAAATGAATAAAGCCTATGAGAAAACACTCGAATTTCATGAACCATATCCACATGTACGCATTGTCGGCAGTGGATCTATTTTACCGAATTCACAAGGATTGATTTTTCCGTTTGAAGCAATTTCTCTGAACTCAGTCGACGTGCGTGTGATTCGAATTTTTGAAAAGAACGTTCACCACTTTCTTCAGGTCAATGAATTGGATGGCGACGACGAATTGACACGATTTGGCGAAATCATTGCCGAGAAGAAAATTGATTTAACTACGGATAAGCAGAAGAATTTGAAGCAGTGGAACACCCACGTTTTGGATTTGGAGAAATTGATCAAAACGCAGCCAGGTGCCATCTATCAGATTGCGATTAAGTTTGAAAAAGAAGATGCTATATGTGATTGTGAAGCGGATGAATTGGAGGACGAAGAACGAGAAGAGGAGGTGGAAGAATTCATCGTTGATGAGAGTCACATGTATTGGACAGATTGGAATTCAAACGAACGCAATTGGCATAGTTACGGTTTCGACGGGTACTCTACGTGGAGATATGGCAACGATGGCGATAGTCCTTGCGATGATGATTATTACTATGGAAAAGCGGTTCAACGAAATATTCTTGCTTCAAATATTGGAATGATTTTCAAATTGGATGAGGACAAAACTGCGAACGTAATTCTTTCGGACATGGTGACTACTGAGCCTATGGCTAACGTCAAAGTTACCTTCTACGATTACAACAGAAAAGTCATAGCCTCAGCAACTAGCAATAGCCTTGGAATGCTCAAGACTAAATTGAAAAACAAACCCTTTTTAATGATTGCGAAGAAAGGTTCGCAACGCGGATATATGAAGCTCAATGACGGGCACTCAAATTCACTGAGCAAGTTTGATGTAGACGGGGAAGTTGTTCAGAAAGGAATCAAGGGGTTCCTGTATGCTGAGCGAGGTGTTTGGCGTCCAGGCGATTCTTTGTACATCAATTTTATGTTGCAAGATAAACTCAAGAAATTACCAAAGAATCATCCCTTGAACTTCGAGTTTATTGATCCCAATGGAAACACCATTTATCAGATTAGTAAAACGAAAAATATAAACGGTGTCTATGATTTCAGAACTGCAACTTCGGTGAATGCACCAACAGGATCTTATCAAGCTAATGTGCGGGTCGGAAATAAAACCTACTCCAAGACCTTTAAGATAGAAACCATTAAGCCGAATAGACTGAAGGTCAAATTGGATGTCGACCCGACCAAAGATTCATGTGTGATTGAATCAAAGTGGTTGCATGGTGCCAGTGCCCGAAACCTACAGGCAAATGTTCAGGTACGTTTGAATCCGATGCGGACGCTCTTCAAAGGGTTTAAGGATTACGTCTTTGATTCTCCCGTGAGAAATGGAAGTACGGGGTTTATGACAGTGTTTAAAGGAGAATTAAACGATGAAGGCAAGGCTACTTTTGAGAGTAATCTTTCATCCTTAGATAATACACCAGGGATGATGCAAGCACGCTATATCACGAAGGTGTATGAAAAAAGTGGAGATTTTAGCATTGACCGAAAAGTGAGTAGTTTTTCTCCCTTCAGTACTTATGTCGGAATGAAAATTCCATCAACGTCAATCTATGATGCGTCACTTGAGACCGACAGAATACATCGTTTTGATCTTGTTTCAGTAAATAACAAAGGCAAGGCTGTTTCAAATAAGAAATTGGAAGTGCGTGTGTACAAACTCAAGTGGGATTGGTGGTACGACGGAGAGGATGACTTTGCAACGTTCACTGCCCGCAATGGAGCGATTCTGGTTCGTGATACCGTTGTGAAAACATTAAAAGGAAAAGGAATTTTCAAATTCGGGGCGAGTTCCGCTGATTACGGGAAATATTTAATAACCGTTACGGACAAAGAAGGTGGACACCAAACAGGAAAGGTAATTCACATGGATTGGCCGTATTGGAGTCGCACGAACCGCACGGATAATGAGTTTGCCGCAATGTTGACGTTTGCTACTGATAAACCAAAATATACAAAAGGGGAGACAATTAAAATGAGTTTTCCATCGCCTGCTAAGGGCCGAGCATTGGTTTCTGTTGAGACAAGTGAGAAAGTGATCAAGAAGTTTTGGGTACAGACTCAGAAGGGGGAAACGACGCATGAATTTGCGGCAACGGCTGATATGGCTCCAAATGTTTTCTTACACGTTACGCTGGTTCAACCACATAATGCCACTAAGAATGATTTACCGATTCGGATGTATGGAGTTATGCCAATTGAGGTTGACGATCCAGCTACACACTTACACCCTGTGATTTCCATGCACGACAAAATTCGCCCAGCCTCGAAAACGAATATTACTGTTCGCGAAAACAAAGGAAAGAAGATGACTTATACCTTGGCAATTGTAGACGATGGTCTATTAGATCTTACGCATTTTGGGACGCCTAATCCGTGGAATACCTTTTATGCGCGTGAAGCACTTGGTGTGAAGACGTGGGATATGTACAACGATGTGATTGGTGCTTACAGCGGAAAGTTAGATCATCTGTTGAGTATTGGTGGTGATGGATCTGCAATAGTTGGAAACGGACCAAAAGCCAATCGTTTTAAACCGATGGTGAAATTCCTTGGGCCTTTTGAACTTCCAGCTGGAGGATCGAAAAGACATACAATTGACATCCCAAATTACGTTGGGTCAGTTAGGGTAATGATAGTGGCGCGTGATGGAGAATCGTACGGAAATACGCAGAAAACGGTGATCGTTAAAAAACCATTGATGGTGCTTGCAACGATGCCGCGAGTATTGGGTCCTGGTGAAGAGTTTGCTCTTCCTGCTGATGTTTTCGCCATGGAGAAATTCGTAAAGAATGTCAACGTGCGCATTGAAGTCAACGATATGTTTGAGTTGGCTGACAGTAAAACGAAAACGATTCAGTTTAGTGCTGAGGGTGACGAAATTGTCAACTTTAAGTTAAAGACGAAGCAGAAAGTTGGAGTTGGAAAGGTGAAGATTATTGCAAAGTCAGGAAAGGAGACTGCAGTGCATGAAATTGAGGTGGACATTCGCCCTTCAAATCCTGTTTCTTTTGAGGCGAAGGATTATGTACTAGACCCAGGACAGTCTATTGATGCGAAGCTCATGCTAGATGGATTGGCAGGAACAAACAAAGGGACGATAGAAGTGTCAACGACACCTGCCATTAACCTTGAAAAGCGCTTGAGTTATTTAATCAGCTATCCGCATGGATGTGTTGAGCAAACCACAAGTGGCGCCTTTCCTCAATTGTACCTCAGTGTGCTGTCGAACTTGAAACCAAGTGAACAGAAAGAGGTGACTGCCAATGTTAAAGCTGGAATAGAACGCCTGCAATTGTTTCAAACGACAGAAGGTGGATTTTCATATTGGCCTGGAGAAAGTTATGAGAGCGAATGGGGATCAAACTATGCGGGACATTTTATTTTGGAAGCGGAACGACAAGGGTATCGATTGCCTGCAAATATGAAGCGAAACTGGGTGAGTTACCAGAAAGATCGAGCACGAAACTGGAGCATGACGGGAGGTTCAGGTCGGCGACATCGAAGCTCTGAGCAATTGACGCAAGCTTATCGTTTATACCTACTTGCGTTGAGTGATAATGCAGAAATCGGAGCAATGAACCGATTGCGGGAAGAGCGCGAATTGGATGACGCTGCAAAATGGCGACTGGCGAGTGCTTATTCTCTAATTGGTCAGAAAGAAATTGCAAAGCGACTGGTGAGTGAAGCCAATACCGATCTCCCAGATTATCGGGAACTGTCCAACTCCTTTGGATCTGGAATTCGTGATCGCGCAATAATTCTGGAAGCACAAAGCATTCTTGATGATAAAATAAAAGGGAATGTGTCACTAAAATACCTCGCCAAAGAAATGCGATCAGAGCGATGGATGAGTACACAAGAAACGGCTTACTGTCTACTGTCTATTGCGAAATTCTGCAAGGTAGATGGCTCAAAAAGTACGTCAAAACTCTCGTACGTCTTAAACGGAGAGTCGAAGCGGTCGATAACTGTAGGTGGGAAAATTGAGAAGATTCTTTTGACTAGGAAAGGAAGCCAGAAGGAGCGCTATGCGAATTTGAAAAACACAGGTTCGACAGCACTGTTTGTGACGGTGATTACAGAAAAAATACCACTTCAAGGCAAGGAAAAACGAAAGTCTTCAAAGCTGGATATGTCGGTTGTTTACCAAGACATGAGCGGAAAAACAATTGATGTGAAGGACCTCGTTCAAGGAACGGAGTTTGTTGCGCTGGTGAGGATTACCAATCCAAGTAACCGCACAAATTATGAACAGATGGCGCTGAATCAGATTTTCCCAAGTGGGTGGGAGATTAACAACTCGCGCTTGGATGGAGATTATGACAATAGCACGCGCTACAAAGATATTCGTGACGACAGAGTCTTGAGTTATTACACGCTGGCACCTAGAGAGTCGAAAACGATACGTGTGACTTTGAACGCCACTTATCAAGGTCGATTTTATCTACCAGCGCTATTTTCTGAGGCGATGTATGACCATTCCATTCATGCACAGATTCCAGGGAAATGGGTAGAAGTGAGGCGTCAGGAATCAAAACATTCAAAACCGAGTTAAGATGGGAGAGATTGTCAAACCAATTTTAAGAGGTCCCTTGCGCATGCGTTTGGGAAAGGAATACCATATTTTGAAGCGACGCTGGAATTGGGTTTTCGAAAAGAAGAAGTGGGCTTCGAGAGCTTCAGGCCACAACTTGGAAGTCTCAGCGGAAGTTGCGGAAACCGTATTCAAGCACAAGTCGATGATCCTTCGCCCTTTGAAGGATGTGGAAATGTATCTACAGGAAAACAAACGTACGAATTTGCGTTTGGCGATTGAACACCTCAATAATGTGGTGATTCGACCGGGAGAAACGTTTTCCATTTGGAAGCTTGTTGGTCGACCAACAAAGCACAAGGGGTATTTAGAAGGCTTGGTATTGAAACAAGGTGAAATTGGACGAGACATAGGTGGTGGGCTGTGCCAACTGGGTAATCTATTGTTCTGGATTTATGCGCACAGTCCACTCACCGTCAAAGAACGCTATCGCCATGGCTTTGATGTTTTTCCAGATGTGAATCGGAAAGTTCCGTTTGGAGCGGGGGCAACCTTGGCGTACAACCACATCGACTTGCAGGTGAAGAATGAGACGGAATTCATTTTTCAACTCAAAATCTGGATGGACGAGACGCATCTTCACGGTGAACTCGTATGTGAACAACGATTGAAGTCGAGCTTCGAGGTTGTAGAGCGGAACCACATTATGAAGCAACAAATTTGGGGTGGCTATTCACGGCACAATCAAATTGTTCAAATTGAAACTGAAGCGAACGGCAGAGTCAGCGAACGCGTCTTGGTAGAGAATCATGCCATTATGATGTACAATCCTTTTTTGGAGGAGTCAGCTTAGAGAAGGAATTGTTTTCGTAATGCGTTAATACAACTACCGCAGATTTTTATATTTTCAGAGACTCAAAATTATCTCCTATTTTTTAATGATGCTAATCTAATAGCCTGTCGAAGTCAAGTTTTTCAAATATACGCCATGTGTCGTTTTTGGAAGAAGGATTTATCCAGCACTAGACCTTTTTGGTTTCGTTTTTCGGGCAATGCGAAAAAGGAAAAATCCCTACTCTACGTACCTCAAATCCAAATTCACGGTAATCTTATCGACATTCACCTCACTCTTCTTTGCGTTATCGCGCAGCGGAAAATCCAAGGTGTTGAAAGAGAAAACGCCAGTAAGCTGCGTGGTTCCATCTGTCGTAGTAAGGGATACAGGAGCTTCAATTTTTTCTGAATGTTCCTGTATTGTCAGTGTCATGGAAGCCATGTAGTTGTAGTTATCTCCGGCATATTCCTCAAATGAATCAAAAGTCAATTCAGATTCAGGATAGTCCTTCGTATCGAAAAGACCCTGTCCTTGTTCTTCTGCAAATTTAAAGGTAGCCATGTCAAAAATGAGGTTTCCACTTGTGAATTCATCGTTGGTTGTTATCAATCCACCGCGAATAGGGGTAACGTCTCCATTCATATTGAGCTTCATGGGGCCTAGTTCCATATCTACCATCGCACCGAAAAGCTTCACTTTCTTCTTCGTCGCTTTCTGATCCAAAAATCTGTCCCAAGTAGCTGAGCTTTCTTCAGCATTGAGTTCCATGTCAGCAATAACATCTTCAGGGATTTGTTCAGTTTCTGAGGTTCCAGAAGCATCACCCGTTGTTTCGGTTAATTCCGATCCACAAGAAAACAATAGAAAGAGGGTGAGAATAGAAATGTATTTCATCGTGTGTAGAGTTTGGTTATGGCACTAAAGTTAATGAAAACTGTTGACTTTGAGATATCCAACTTGTTGACTGAAGCGCTCAAAGTCAACAAGATGAATTCATTATATTTAAGGAATGAATAAGATCTATCCAATTGCAGGTAAGATTACCAAGGAGGAGTTTCTCACTCCCGAAGCGCTCGAGCGATTCAATACCAGCCGCTGTGTAATATTGGGAGATAAGGAGGTGACAGGAAAGCATTTTCTGCTTGTAGGAAGACATGAGACGGGCAGAACAAAGTACCGCTTGACCATTCGTTTAAAGATCAAGTCGAAGACAAAATGGTTGGTGCAGACGGCCTATATTTCCGTTTCGAAAGAAGCTTACAAAAAAGTAAACAAGCCGCTGAAGATTCTTGAGAACATTACAGTGGTAATGATGCTTGCGGGGATTTTTAATGTCGTGTGCGGACTTGTCTGGTTGTTTGGTTTCTCGATTCCAGATGCGCTGCACATTCCATCGCGTGCATTGTTCATTTCAGTTGTTCCCATTATCCTTTGGTTTATTATAGCTGGTTTTATTGTAGAACGGTACGAGCTTTTTGCTTCCAGGAAAATCGTGCAATTGGATGAAACGTATAACAATTACGGTGTTCCAGATTACAATCAAAAAATGTTGGATGCTCGTATCGAATCGGATAATGTCCCTCGTGAAATCGCGAAGGCTTTGGTGTTGGAAAAAGAGTTGCAGAAGATCACTAAACAGTGAGTTTTCAGCTTTCTCGAATTGTGATTAATGGTTAACTGAATTCAAGTACTTATCAAAGTAGAGAAATTGAAGAGAGAGTAAAATATTCGCTTTGTAAAATGGGTGTTCAAAATCGTTGGAAGATAAATGTGTCAAATGAGCCGTTGCCAAGGTACTTCCCGAAATTTGGCCTGTTGAATGAACCAGACTATCAATCATTGCGGAAATTTTTCCGTATTTACTCTGATCCAATTGACTGGAATCAATTTCACTGAATGCACAATGTTCCAAATCGTTGAGACTTAATTTGATCTTTTTTGACAATTTAATAAGGTAGTCATCGTGAAGTGTCAATACCATTCCAGTATCAATATTCGTTTGATAATAGTGTCGATAATCGTTGCTTGATGTTGATTTGAGAAGCCCTTCATTGATGAATAACACTTCCAAGGTGTCCAAAGTTTTTTCAAGATTGATGGATTTGGCAGCGAATTTATCATGCAGGCATGAATACAGTCTGTCCTCAACCGAAACGTCACTTTTACAGCTTACAAGAGCGGTGAATAGTACGATTGTTAATGGAATAATGTTCTTCATTACGTTTCTCAGCTAGGAGACGCGGGCTTCTCGAAAGGGTTGTTTAGCCCGTGGCTTTTAGTTGATGTTATAAGCTTCATTTTCTCTAGGTGTGGCGTTAAATACTCCAAGATAATGCAAGTAAAGTATTGTGTAATGAAATTCATCGTCAGTTAAAAGTTCATTTTTATAAAGCTCATATAATCCAGGGAAGAAATAACTATAGCCATATTGACCGTAAGAAGCTCCCGAAATATGATAATGCCATCTGGTTTTCAGAATGCATAATGAATCCTTTGAATTTTCATTACAACTATCCATAGACATATTGTTATCGTAACAACTCATCATAATAGACCCCAACGAATCATACAAATCTGTATTGAGAATTTCATTGCCATTTAAGTCAATCGGCTTCCGATCTATTTTAGCACGATCAAAGCAATTTGAGTTTTTGCCTCCTGACATTTCTTCAACGAGCTTTAAATAGAATTGTTTGTCAATGCTGTAAACGGAATCCGCTTTCTGTTTTTGAAGATTTATGTCAATTCCGACATGAGACTTTATGTCCTTATTCAAACTTTCAATATCTACGAATACCGGTTTATTTTCTTCACGAGTATCGACTCCGCAGCTGAATAACAACAGTAATAGTATAAATCCGATGAATTGTTGAGTGGTCTTCATTGCTTATAACAAATGGCTAAACACCATTAAACGATTTAGTCATTGAAATTTGCGAGAAATAATTGACACTTCATCAAATCATCTCCAACATTTTCATCACCTCTGGACGTTTCCGCACAGAAACAGGAATCAAGGTAGCGTCCTTCATGACCAAATGTCCTCCTTCTGATTTGACGTATTCTTTGATAAATCGGGTATTTACCAAATGCGATTGATGCACACGGAAGAAGCCCTGATCGCCCAATAAATCACCGAACTCTTTGAGTGTCCGTGTTACGACTACCTGATCTCCATTTTTGAAAAAGAAGGTTGTGTAGTTCACACTGCTTTCACAGCGAATGATGGATTGAATTTCCACGATCTGAATTTTATCTTGTGAGTGCAAGGCCAAGCGCTCATTCGGTTTGTTGTGGTTCTTAAGGCGCTCATTTAAGAATTGGTACTTATCATTTTCATTAATCCCCGACTTTCTGAATTTGTCCAAGGCACTGGTCAGTTCGTCTGGGTCGATGGGTTTGAGCAAGTAGTCAATAGCGGCGTATCGGAACGCTTTAATGGCGTGCGCATCTGAGGCTGTGATAAAGATAATCTTGAACGGTATATCGGGTAACAAATCCAACAAATCGAATCCGCTCCCGTCTTGCATCTGAATGTCGAGAAAGAGAATATCAGGCATCTGATTCTTTAGCAGTTTGGCGCCTTCAACCACACCTCCTGCTTCACCGATAACTTCAAAATCTTTCGCATAGGTTGTAAGATCCTGTTTAATGGTTGTGCGCGCCTGTTCTATGTCGTCGATTATGATTGCTGTGTACTTTTTCATCTTATTCTAGCGGTATTCTGATAATTACACGAGTTCCACTCGCGACTTCATCCGTATATAAATCTACAATTTCAAACGGCTCAAACGCATCTCCTGCGCCCATTAAATTCAAACGTTCTGTGGTGACGGCCAGACTTGTTGACTTATGGTAGGTTTCTTTACTTACTTCTTTCAATTTGGCAGCTTGTTCACGACCAATTCCATTGTCTTCAATAATGCATTCGAGAATTCCTTTTTTCTCTGTAAAACGAATTTCAATTTTACCGTCTTTGTTTTGTTCTGAGCGACCTTTCATGCCGTGTTTAATGGCATTTTCCACAAAGGGTTGAATAAGCATTGGTGGAATAGTGATAAAGTCTTTTTCAATGGATGGGTCAACATCAATCGTGTATTGAAAGCGGTCACCGTTGCAGAACTGTTCAACCAAAAGGTAATTTTCAAGCGTATCCACTTCTTCTTCCAAGGTGATTTCACTTTGGCGTGAATTGTCGAGAATTTGGCGCATCAATCGCGAGAACTTGGCCAAGTAGTAGCGTGCTTCTGTTTCTTTTCCCGTACCGATTAAACTTTGAATGGAGTTCAATGCATTGAAGATGAAATGAGGATTCATTTGCAAGCGCATCGCCTTTTGTTCCAGTTCAAGAAAGTCTTTTTCGAGGGCAATTTGCTGTTGCTTCTCCATGGCTTTCTTGCGAATTCGATTAACGGAGAAAAGGTAAATGGCAAGTAAAATCACCAAAAAGGAAAAGACGACAAGAATTGCGAACCATGTTGTCTTCCAGTAAGGCGTTTCAATTTCAAATTCAAATTGAAGGGGGTGTTCACTCCAAATGCCGTCTTCATTGGACGCCATGACTTCAAAAACATAGATCCCTGGATTCAAGTTGGAGTAGAGAATGCTGTGATCCTTCGAGGGAGGTGACCAGTTTTCGTCAAAGCCACGCAAGCGCCAGCGGTACATAACGCCTTCGGGTCGTTTTAAATTAATGCCGAGAAAGTCGAATGAAATGTGGTTTTGACTATAGCCAAGTTTGAGTTCCTCGTCTTGTCGACCATTGAGAAGAACAGGGGAGTTGCCCAATATGCTTTCGTAAAACAGTTTAATGTCGCGCAGAGAAAGGGTTGGAGATTGGTTGTTAATGACCAGTTCCGAGGGGTTAAATTGGCAGAGTCCGTTAATGGTTCCAAACCAAATAGAACCATCGGAATCATTCCAAACGGCATTCTGACAGGTTTCAACACCCGTAAAACCGTCACGTTTTCCATAGTGCTTGATTTGCTTGGGCGATCCATTTTCGCCAAAGTAGATATAGTCGAGACCCTTCTCTGTTCCGACGATCACATTTCCATCTTTATCTGTAGCGATGAGGTAGATGTTGTTCGATTTCAGTCCATCGTTTTCAGAAATGCACTTTGGTTTTTTAATGTTCTCGTAGATGTTGAATGAACAGATTCCTTCTCCCGCAGTGCCTATCCAAAGCCGACCGTTCTTGTCTTCCGCAAGAGCACGAATGAGGTTTGATGACAAGCCTTCTTTAGTTGTTAGTTGAAAAATGTTCTTCCGCTTTTTATTGAGACAGCCAACACCATCATTTTCGGTTCCATACCACAAGCGTCCATTTTTATCAAAGTGAATGGATGTGATTCGATTGGAAATAAGCCCTTCTTCGGTTGTCCATTTTTCGATGATATAATTTCCTTGTCGATCGGTGACTTTAATAATCCCGCTTCCAGCCGTTGCGATCCAAATTTGCCCCGCTTTATCTACTTTTATTTGTTTAACGTAGGCGCGGCGAAGTTCATCAATGGCTTCGAATCGCTCGTTTTTATAAACATACAATCCCTGCGCATCCGTCCCCAGCCAGATACTTCCAGCATTGTCTTCACCAAGTGCTTTAACTTTAACATTGTGAAATTCATTCGTTGCATCATAGTTGATGAATCCTTCATTCGTCAATACACTCACACCTTTTTGAGAATTTCCAATCCACAATTTTCCACTTTTGTCGCGCAATACACTGTAAATGTAATTGCCTGCCAAACCAGAGCGTTGGTCGTAATTGGTGAATTGTTTTCCCAAGTAGTGACAAACACCACCGCCGGAGGTTCCAAACCAAAAATTGTGACTGTTGTCTTGTACAATGCAACGCACGTGGTTGTTGCTGAGCCCCTCTTTTTCGGTGATGGAGGTAAATGTTTTCGTTGCTTTATCGTAATGAACGACACCCCCGCTTAGGGTTGCGATCCATACATTTTGATGCTCATCGAGGTGAATGTCTAAGACTGTTTGTCGATAAAGTTCAAGGTGATAGTCGACTCGATAAAACCGTTCGCCATCATAGCAGTACATTCCGTCACCATACGTCCCGATCCAAAACGTGCCTGATTCATCGCGGTTAACTGTTGTGATGGAGTTCTTCATATATTCCGACTCCTGTGAAAACTCGGTGAGGACTCCTTTTCTTTGAACAAAAAAACCATCATTTGTACCTATCCAAATGGCTTTTTCTTCATCAACGTAGATTGAAGAGGCATTAATCGGTTTACCATTTATTGGGTTAAGCGCGATAGCTTTGTTTTCATCAACATTATAAATCCCAAATTCAGTTGCGCAGTAAATATTATTTTGAGTATCTACAAAAATGTCCCGAACGACAAGGTCTGAATCAAAGACACCAAGGTCTAGTTTTGTAAAGCTTCGTCCATTGAAAAAGCACAAGCCTTTGTTTGTGGCAACCCAAATACGCCCAGAAGTGTCGGCAACAATTTCATTGATGTAGTTACTTGGTAAACCGTCTTTGCTTGTGTACGAATGAAACTCAAATCCATCGAAAACGCTAATTCCACTGCCACGGGTTCCTAGCCAAAGTTGTCCACGTTCATCTTGGAGAATGGAGTAAACCTGTGATTGCCCCAATCCGTCTTCGACATTGTAATTTCTGAAATTGTATTGTTGCGACCTTCCAGAAAATGAAAAGATTAGCAGTAGAACAGAAAAAATACACCAGCGTAGATTCATGAAATTCTATAGATAATCAAAGATAAAAAACGCTTTCTAATAGCTGGGCTACGAATAATAAAAGGCGCTGATTGAATCAAAGGAGCTTCGGTAGATTTATCTTAAAAACAGACTGCATGGGAGCGAGCGTATTAATCTATTATTTGGGAATCCGCAGGGCGATTCGATGGTATCGTACCAGAATCAGCTTATTCCTAATTTCTGTCTTTGTCATTTGGTATGTCGATTGCCTGCCTGAGGAACTATTTAACGATAGCACATCGACGGTTCTTTTAGATCGAGATGGAGAGTTGCTTGGTGCACATATCTCAGCCGATGAACAATGGCGATTTCAGGAGTGTGACTCTGTTCCGTATAAATTCAGAACGTGTATTGTTCAATTCGAGGATAGAAATTTTTACAAGCACATTGGTGTGAGTTTTAGTGGTATCGGGAGAGCGATTCTTCAGAACTTCCGATCAGGGAAAAGAGTTAGTGGAGGAAGTACATTGACCATGCAATTGATCCGGTTAATGCGAAAGAACCCACCGAGGACCTATTCAGAGAAGGTGTACGAAATGGTACTTGCGACACGTGTAGAGATTCGGTATTCGAAAGACGAAATTTTACGTTTGTACAGTTCCCATGCTCCTTTTGGAAATAATGTAGTTGGATTGGATGCAGCATCTTGGCGGTTCTTTGGTCGACCAGCCAATCGTTTAAGTTGGTCTGAATCTGCCACGCTAGCCGTCTTGCCAAATGCACCAGGGTTGATCTATCCAGGAAGAAATCAAGAACGCCTGATGGCAAAACGCAACCGACTTTTGAAACGGCTTTTGGAGATTGGCGAGTTGGACCGAGATGCCTATGAAATTGCCATTATGGAGCCCTTGCCCGATCGACCGTTGCCGCTGCCTAATCTCGCGCCACATTTGATGCATGAGTTCATGAAAAATGGGAACAAAGGAAAAACTGTGACCTGTACAGTCGATCAGCACGTACAGCGAAATGCGAATCAGCTCATGGAAAAACATCTTTCATTGCTTCGTGAAAATAAAATTTACAATGGAGCAGTGATGGTGACATCTGTGAAGACGGGAAAGATTGTGGCGTATGTTGGGAATTCAGTAGAATCGGGGAGTGATCATTCCAATCAAGTGAATTGTATTCCCGCTCGACGAAGTACGGGAAGTATTCTCAAACCGATTTTATTCGCCAAAGCAATTGAATCTGGGCTGATCACACCGAAAACTCTGTTATTGGATGTACCGTCTAAGTTTGGAGGATTTGCTCCCAAGAATTTTGCTGGCAACTTTGATGGTTTAATTCAGGCAGACCAAGCGTTATCCAGAAGCTTGAACATTCCAATGGTTCATTTACTCAATCGTTATGGAGTGGGCAAGTTTCACAGTGATCTACAAGATTTGGGTTTCTCAACATTGACTAAACCTGCGGGACATTATGGTCTGAGTCTGATTTTGGGAGGAGCAGAAGTTACACTCTTCGATCTCTCGAATACATACACACGAATGGCGCAGTTACTATTAAAGGATTCCAGTTCAAACATCTCTTTTCAAAATGATGTGCAATTTTCTGGTGAACTGAATTTTCCAATTAACAAGGCATGTGTCTATTCAGCATTTGAAGCAATGTTGGAGGTAAAACGGCCAGATACGGATAATAACTGGCGGATGTTTTCATCGTCGCGAAGAATTGCTTGGAAAACAGGTACAAGTTTTGGTTTTCGAGATGCTTGGGCAATAGGTGTAACACCCGACTATGTTGTTTCTGTGTGGATGGGAAATGCCGATGGCGAAGGTCGCCCAGGGTTAACTGGACTCAATGCCGCAGCTCCATTAATGTTCGAAGTATTCAACCTCCTGCCAAAATCAGGGAAGTGGTTCGAGCAGCCTACTTTATCGATGCAATCAGTTGAGATTTGTCAGCAGAGTGGACATCGGGCGACACGGAATTGTCCCAAAGTCAGTAAAATGGAAATTCCAAAAACTGCACTCGAATCGCAAGGATGTCCATATCATAAATTGGTGCATTTGAATGAAACGGGTCGATACCGTGTTGATTCTGAATGTGCATCGCCCTCTTCAATTCAACATGTTTCTTGGTTTATTATCCCTTCGTCAATTGAGAAGTTTTACCGAGAAATTCATCCTGAATTTCAACCTTTGCCGTCCTTTGATCCTGATTGCAAATCGAAGAATGGGGAACATTCATTGGCAATCATTTACCCACGAAACAAGCACAAAATTTACCTCCCCGTCGACTTTAGTGAACGACAGCGAAAAGTAATTTTCGAAGCTGCCCACCGCGATCGTTCGAGTACTGTGTTCTGGCATTTGGACGATGTGTACATAGGTCAAACAAGTGAAATTCACCAATTGGAATTTCAACCAGATGTAGGAGCGCACAAGCTCACGCTAATTGATGAGAACGGCGTGACACGATCTGTTCGGTTCGAGATGTTGGGAAAGTAGCGCAAAAAAAAGAGGAGTTCATATAGCTTAATTAGCTTGAACTCCTCTCAATGGTGTTTTGGAAGTCTTATAACTTCACTATTTTTTGTGCTTTAGATTGTCTTCCGTCTGAAAGTTGAAGAGTAACAAAGTAAACTCCGCTTTTCAATGATGAGATGTCAATCGTTTCGTCATTTGTTTGAACTCTAACTCCTGCTGGTGTTTCCATTCCACTGATGTCAACAATTCGAACAGATTCAATAGTTCCCTCTGTTGAAGAAACATGAATGATGTCCTGACATGGGTTTGGCGAGAGGTTGAACGCAAAATTGTTCAATTCATCAACTCCAAGAGGTCCTGTTGCATAAGTTCCGTATTGGTTTGATCCAAGACTGGTGACAACGTTTGTCATAGATGCAAGAGGATAGTGAATTCCAGCCTTCATCCATGAATAAATTTCCACGTCATAATCGATAGTTCCACCTGCATAAGTATCAACGTAAGTTTGCGTTTGCTTAACTCTTAGAACGTCAGTGTAGGTTCCGTTCGGTGTGATTACAGTTCCCCAACCATCAACTTCCCAAGTAGTTGATCCCGCTCTGTCAAACGGAAAACCTCCTGATGTAAAAGTACAGGCATGCGTGTCATTTCCACTAGATGACATACTTAATGGAAATCCAAGATGCGTCTGAGGATTTGAATAAGTGATGACCGTTCCGCCAGCATCCATTCCATGTATGATTTGAGCGGCATTGGTTTGCTCCATGTAGAGTGAACTACCCGCAGCATCATATTGCGTAACTGTTGAGGCTGGAAAGGAAGCGTTTGGTGCATTAAAGGTCAATGAGCTAGATGCGGTAGAAGAAATGCTCGATAAATCCCATGTTTGACTTGCGCCAGCTGCTCCCGGAGAAATCCAGTCTGTTTGCTCGTAATTGAATGTTTCACCGATTACTCCGTTCACATCGCTGCCTTGCAATGTCACCTGAGTAAATCCAAATGAAGAGGTTCCCAGAACCAATAAAATTGTGTAAAGTTTTTTCATAGTAGTATTTTTTTCTTAAAGTACTCTTTTTCATTGGATCGGTGAAAACAATGAGGTATTATGTTGATGTGTTTGGCTTATGGATTTGTAATTGTCAATTTCTCATGAGCTATCTCCAAGGTGTCGACAGCTACTTCATTCCCATCCGATTTTAAATCTGTAGATGTGATCTTTGTGGGCCAAGCATTATCTAGTTGCCACTGCATGGTTACCTTGCCATTTTCATCAAGTAATTTGATCAGTACGGTCTGTCGTTTAATGGTATTCATTTTTATTGAATCGTACCATTTCCAGAATGCATTATCATTGACAAAAACGCCACGTTTCAAAATGATGTTTCCGTACTTAGCAATTCCAGGCATTTTCTCAGTCGAAAATTGCGGTGAGTTTGTTTTTCGGTATTCAATAATTTGATTTTCGGTGTCCATTCCCGAAACTTCTTGAAAAGCTACATTTGTTAATTCTGTTCCCAGGTCAACCTCAAATCTGAATTTGGGCATCGGCCATGTTGCTGATTCTGCGCTTCCGTCGTCTGGCATATTTTAAGTTTATGTGGTTGAGCTTCACTGTTGAGGCTTGAAGATAAAGATTTATTCCACAACAATTTTTTGTCGCTCGATAAGTGTTTCTCCTAAATAGTCTTGATACTCAATTGAAATTGAATACACACCTGCCGCCATGGGCATTCTGATTTCTGTGTAGGTTTGATCGAAGATAGTTGTGGAACTTACTTCATGCCCGAATAGATCATGAATGCGTACGGTGAAATCGTGAACGTCATCTTTGTTAAACCGAATGGTCATGAAACCATCTTTTGCTGCAGGATTTGGGTAGAGCATTAGATCAAGAACAGGGGTGTTGAGAAAAATATCTTCCCTGAAATCGAGGAGAAACAAACCGTTCACGCGATCTGATACGAGTAACCTTCCTGACGGCAATTCTGAATAAACGCCCCAAGCTCCGTACATTTTGAACTGTGAATCCTGCGGGTAGGTGTCGTAAAACGCGATTTCTTTAGGTTCGTTTGAGCGAATATCGTAGACACGCAATCCTTCGTTGTAGTATGCGACGTAAGCAAATTCATTCGAGAGCATGATGTTGTGCGGGACGCTGTTCTCTTGGTAATTTGAACCAAAAGTGTTGTCAATGGTCAACAAAGAACCTCCATCGACTGAACAAATTTTCAAGCGTTTACCTTCCGTTTCATCACCAAAAACATAGCGCTTGCCGTTCGGTGTCAACCATCCTTGGTGATTGTAGCCTTGATCTTCATAGAAGGTAATGTTCTGCAGAAAAACGGGATTTGCAGGATCAGTGAAATCGTATACACGGAGTCCGTCAAAACCACAATTCAAATAGGCGATATTGTCCCGAACGTAGGCATCGTGAACTTCGGGAATATCTGTTGGGCCCGAATATACCAACTGTGGATTCAAGGGATCAGCAAGTGAAAAGACCTCCATTGATTTAAAACTCTGGAGAATACCTCCCACTTTAGGTGTGATTGTGCAAGCGTACATCAGTGCATTTGCCGAATCGATGTAGAGGTTATGCACGCGTGCAAAGGTATCGTCAATGTCAGCTACTTTATGAACAGAGTCTGGGAGATAGGATAAATCAATGATCTGTAAACTGCTTTCCCCCTCATCGCAAACAGCGTAAGCGTAGTTTCTATAGATCTTGTAATCACGGTGAATAACCATGGATGAAGAAAATCGACCACGCACGGTATCAACTTCTTGAAATTGATCGTTGTCACCAATCAGAAAGAAGTGCGTTCCTTCTGTTGATCCAGCGATGGCATATTCTTGACCATTCTGTTTGAAACCCCAGCATTCATTGTAGCGTACATTGGATGAGTTTGTTAATAAGGTATTGTTCTCCCAATGATCCAACAACTCAATGTTCAATGATGTTTGCCCAAAAGAAAGTAAGGGGAGTGTTAAAATCGCTATGATAACCTTGATTCGAATCAAATACCAAAAATTGTTAACGTAAAGATAAAACAATGTGTAGAATTAGGTTGCACGGCTATTTGATTGGGTATTATTAGTTATTTTAGCGACACTTTAATCTAATTAAGTGTCGGATTCAGTAGTTATCATACCAACGTTCAACGAGAAAGAAAACGTCGAAAGCATGACGCGGAAGGTGATGTCTTTGGAAAAAGATTTTCATGTTCTCTTCGTAGACGATTCTTCACCGGATGGTACTGCTGATATAATACGGACGCTACAAAAGGAGTTTTCAGGGAGAGTTCATCTTGAAGAACGCCAAGGAAAGCAAGGTTTGGGTACCGCATATATTCACGGATTCAAATGGGCAATTAAAGAGCAGTACGATTTCATTTTCGAAATGGATTGCGACTTCTCTCACAACCCAGATGATTTGATTCGTTTGTATGAAGCATGTGCGGATCAAGGTGCAGATTTGAGTATTGGCTCACGGTATGTCAAAGGAGGAAAGGTGAAAAATTGGCCTTTAAAGCGAATTCTGATGTCCTACTTTGCGAGTGTGTACGTGCGTTTGATATTGTGGATAGGGATCAAGGATACAACGGCTGGTTTTAAATGTTATCGTCGTCCTGTTCTAGAAAAAATCAACTTAGATGGAGTGACCTTCAAAGGATATGCTTTTCAAATCTGCATGAAGTACGCTGCCAAAAAACATGGATTTAAAATTACAGAAGTACCCATTACCTTTATTGATAGAGAATTGGGGACATCTAAAATGAGTACAGGTATATTTAAAGAAGCATTTTTCGGAGTATGGAAGATGCGAAGAATGGATTTATGAGTAAAACAATAATACTACGATCAGCAACGCTGGTCAATGAAGGAGAGCAGAAAGTAAGTGATATCCTTATTAAAAATGGTAGAATTGAGAAAATTGCCGAGAACATTCAAGTCAACGAAAAGTGTGAAGAGGTAGATCTATCGGGCAAATATATTCTTCCAGGATGCATCGATGATCAAGTGCATTTCAGAGAACCAGGACTTACGCATAAAGCAAACATATTTACGGAATCACGTGCTGCCGTGGCAGGAGGAATTACCTCGTTTATGGAAATGCCGAATACGGTTCCTAATGCCTTAACTCAAGAATTACTCGAAGATAAGTACCAGATTGGATCAAAATGGTCGCTTGCGAACTATTCATTTTTCATGGGGGCTTCCAATGAGAACATCGAAGAAGTACTTAAAACGAATGAGCGAAACGTTTGTGGTATTAAGGTATTCATGGGGTCATCAACAGGAAATATGTTGGTAGACAGTGAAGAAACATTGAACGGTTTATTTTCTAAAGTTCCAATGTTGATTGCGACACATTGTGAGGATGAAGCAACGATTCGCGCAAATATTGCGAAAGCGAAGGAAAAATTTGGTGAGAATGTTCCAATGCGTGAGCATCCATCTATTCGAAGTGAGGAAGCGTGCTATTTGTCATCATCTATGGCTGTGCGTTTGGCAAAAAAGCATGGAACGCGTTTACATATTCTACATATCTCAACAGCGAAAGAGCTTGAACTTTTTGATAATACCATTCCATTAGGACAAAAGAAGATCACGGCAGAGGCATGTATTCATCATTTATGGTTTTCTGATGAAGACTATGATTCAAAGGGTACATTCATTAAATGGAATCCTGCAGTGAAGAAAGCGACTGATCGTGACGCGATTATGCAGGGGGTTTTGGATAACAAGATTGATGTGATTGCAACTGATCACGCTCCGCATACACTGGAAGAAAAGATGGACAGCTATTTTAATGCACCATCAGGTGGACCTTTAGTTCAACACGCTTTATTGGCGATGCTAGCGAAAGTTGAAGAGGGAAAAATTTCAATTGAACGGGTTGTAGAAAAAATGGCGCATGCCCCAGCTATCTTGTTCCAAATTGAAGAACGCGGTTATATCCGTGAGGGCTATTTTGCCGATTTGGTTGTTGTGGATCCTAAAATTCCATATACGGTGTCTAAAGAAAATCTCTTATACAAATGTGGATGGTCACCTTTTGAAGGGGTTACGTTTAACAACACCATTCATTCAACTTACGTGAACGGAAACAAAGTATACGAAGCTGGGCGGATTTTAGAAAATTCGAATGGGTCGCGCTTGTTGTTTAACAGATGATGCGCATCTATTTCATAGCGGTTTTACTTGTTTTTTCTTCATGTACGGATGGTATAGATCGTGTTGAAGAGCCGGCGAATCTCATTCCACGAGATAAAATGGTAAACGTATTGAAGGAACTTGTGAAGCTAGAAGCTCATGTGCAAGCAGAATACGTTTCTGTAAATCAATTCCATAAAGTAATGGTGAACTCAGGTGACTCGCTGTTAGAATCCTTCGAAATTACCTTAGAAGAATTTGATAATTCCATGAATTATTACGGTTCACGTCAAGACGAAATGATGAATATCTATTCTGATGCACTGGAACGACTCAATAAAGAATTAGCAGATATTCAGTCAGAATAAACTTATCAACGCTTTCTATTCCTCAAATTTCTTTTGAATAATGCACATCGTTGAATGAAGACGAGTAGTTCGGTAGGTCAACTCAACACTCTCGATATTTTTCTCCAAATACGCCATTTCTTCTTTGGTCAAATATTCACTCACCATTTTTGATGATCGGATATACCATTCAATCATGAGTAAAGTCGTGTTCGACCCTGTCTCGTTCACCTTGAAGTCAGGGTCTGGATAATAGGTAGGAAGCGAGGTGTGTACATCTTCAATAATGTAATATCCACCTGGTTTCAAAAACTGAAAAAGGAATCCAAAACTTACCTGTTGATGATCCATTGCGTGTCCACCATCATCCAGAATAACATCAAAATTTCCACCATATTTATTGATGAATCTTTGCAAGTCCGCTCTGTTGGATTGATCCGCAACAAAGGTGTTGATACCATCTTTTTCTGCCTGAATAGAGTAATCTTTTAGGTCAATTCCAAAAATCTCTGCTTGCGGAAAGAAATCACGCCACATTAAATGAGAAGCTCCATTGAGAATTCCGATTTCAAAAAAACGTTTGACGGAGTCGCGCTGAGGACTTAATAAACGATCGTAGAAGTGAATGAAGTTGTGCCCTTGATGACATTTATCAGAACTGTATTTTGCGCAGAGCTCATCAAGTGAGGGACGTTCATCCTTGTTAGTATTCTTTGTATTACTGCCGTCTTTGACAACAGAACAACTAGCGATGATCGCGCAGACAATAATTCCGAACGTGTATTTTAGTTTATTCATAGTTATATCCTTTCAGTTCTTCTTTGTTGACCGCAACGCCCAATCCAAGAACAATTCGGTTTACAAAGTTAAAATAAGCAATCACCATTGTTGCGTCGAGAATTGCCCTGTCAGACAAACCAAGGTCGCGTAAATTTTGAGTTGATGATTGATTATCATGGTTGGGTTCGCTTGTCAATTTCTTTGCAAATCTACACAATTCCATATCAATGGGAGAGAGGTCAACTTGCTCGAAATCGGATTTCAGCTGTTCGATTTTTACAGCGTCTTTCCAATAATGATTAACCGCTTCAGCATGGTGGAGTTGACAATAGTCGCAATCGTTATTCTTAGAAACGACGACTGCAATCATTTCACGTTGAACCCTTTTTAATGGTGATTTTCCAAACATGATGGTCATGTACAGATCCATGTGGTTCACGATAGATTTCGGATTCAGGCTTTGAATCATGTGGACGTCTGCCAATTTTCCCCGGCTTTGTATGAGGTCTTCATAAATTTCTTTCAACTCACCCTCGGCGCTGTCGTAACCGATTACATCAATGTATGCCATATCAAAGATTTAGATGTCTCTATGAGACTTTTTTCAATTAGTCGTTTTTCTGTAAGCTACGGTAGACTTTGTTATGGTTGAAGAACCTCAACTTCTTTCTTATGGATAATGCACATTGTTGAGTGCTTACCATTCGTTCGGTAGTTGAGTTCTATGTTTTCAATGTTCAATTGCAAGTACATCATTTCTTCGGGCGTCATGTATTGGCTCATAATACGTGAAGTTCGAATGTACTGTTCGATCATGTACAAGGTCGTATTTGTCCCGTCCTTATTGACGCCAAAATATTCTTCATTATAAAATTCGGGCAAGGAAGTGTGAACATCTTCAATGATGAAATATCCGCCTGGTTTTACATGTTTAAAAAGGAAGCCCAGACTCACTTGCTGGTGATCCATTGCATGACCTCCATCGTCTAAGATTACATCGAAATCTCCACCGTAG
>CAJQJL010000166.1 GCA_905478665.1 uncultured Flavobacteriales bacterium | reverse complement strand
GAAAGAATAATAGCTTCAGGCGTGTCATCTACAACAATTTCTACTCCTGTTGCAGCTTCTAACGCACGGATATTCCGTCCTTCACGACCAATAATTCGACCTTTCACCTCATCCGACTCAATGTTAAACACGGAAACCGAATTTTCAATAGCTTGTTCAGTAGCTACACGTTGTATCGACTGAATTACAATTTTCTTTGCCTCACGATTTGCGTTTAGCTTCGCTTCTTCAACAATTTCGTTGATACTCGCCATTGCACCTGTACGCGCTTCATCTTTCAATGAATCCATCAAGGCAATTTTGGCATCTTCTGAAGATAAACCACTTGCTTTAGAAAGCTCCGCGACCGTCTTTTGATGAATTTTATCTAACTCTTGTTGTTTAGTATCGTATGCCTTCAATTTGCCATCCAGCGAGCTTTGGCTTTTTGTTAACTGATTGTCTTTTCTGTTTAGTTCCTCAATTTTCTTCGAAAGCGATGTCTCTTTACTTCTGATTCGATCCTCGCTGGATTGCAACTTCCGCTCACGATCTTTGATTTTACCTTCATGCTCCTCTTTCAATTTCAAGAACTTCTCCTTTGCTTGAAGAATCTTATTCTTCTTCATATTCTCCCCTTCCTTCTCAGCATCCTTAATGATTTGTTCTTTCCTACTTTTCAGCAGAACACTTTGAACTATGACGGCGACAACTCCACCAGCCACTAGTCCAATTATTCCATAAATCAATTCCATAGTTTCACATTATTTTAAATAAAAAACCCACCACACATACGTCATTGTATGAAATGATGGGAAGATCCAATAAAAAAATAAAAGCACTACTTCAGTTCATCCAATTCGTTTGACAAGGACTCGAGCATCTCCTCAATGTCGCTCACACGTTCCGAATCGTTGTCACCTGATTTTTGATTATCTGCCTTTGATGCCAGCTGCAGAGCTGTCATCGCTAGTAAGTCTTGCATGTCTTTTACGGCGTAATTGTCTTGCAATAATTTTATTGCTTTGTTAATGTCCTCTGCAGCTTTTAAAACCTTTTTCTCCTCACTTTCACTTACAGAAAGCGGATAAGTTCTTCCAGCAACAACGACCTTTACAGACAACTTCGCCATGCTTTTATTTTTTTAACTGCTCAATGCAGTATTCGATTTCCTTCACCAATTCATCAATTTGCTCTTCTGATACTCCTGCATCTTCAGAAACATTGACGTCTCGTTCATCTTTCGTTTCCAGTTTCGTTTCCAATTCACTGATTTTCGACTTTAGCCCAATGATTTCTTCTTCCTTCGAAGACACTTCATTTTTTAAGCTACTAACTTCATCCTGAAGTTCTTGGTTGCTAGAGCGCTCTGTCGAAAGTTGACCATGCAACGAGGAGGCCTTCTCCTTTATTCCATCAATCAACTCCTGAATTCGATCCGACATAAAAACGACTTTAATACAAAAATAGTATTGTCAGACACACGACCAAGATTTTTGGGTCAATAGTTGCCGATAACTTATCAAAAATCTATTTTTGACAAATGCAGCATTGCCTTATATTATTCGCCTTTTTCAGTCTTTTCACGTACGGAACACACGCTCAGGCTCAAGGCTCGACCAATTATCATTCTCCTTTGGGAATTCCTTCTATTTTGGCGTCCAATTTTGGTGAGTTACGACCGAATCATTTCCATATGGGAATCGATTTTAAAACGAACGGAAAAATTGGGTACAATCTTTATTCAATTGAAAAAGGCTTCGTGTCGCGTATAAAAGTTTCGCCTTACGGATACGGAAAAGTGATTTATATCGATCATCCAAATGGTGTTACAAGCGTTTATGCGCATTGCAGTGAATTCAAAGATCAAATTGATTCTATAGTCCGCGTTACGCAAATCAGGGAAGAGAATTATGCTGTTGAGATCTTCCCGAAGAAGAATGAAATTCGCGTGGCAAGAGGTCAAGTTATCGGGATTTCAGGGAATACAGGAGGTTCAACTGCTCCCCACCTACATTTTGAAATCCGTGATACTAAAACTGAACATGCCTTGAATCCACTTGTTTATGGGTTCGATCTTCCCGACACAAAGAAACCAGAAATCCGAGGGGTAAAAGTTTATTCACTGACCCAAAATGGATACCGCGTGCCTTCCAAAAACAAACGATATACCGTGAGTAAAGGAGGTTCTGGCTATTATGTGAGTAACAACACGATTACCATTCCCGCAAATTACGCAAGCTATCCTGGAGGAATTGGTTTCGCATTCGATGTAATTGACCGCATGGATGGAGCGAATAACCAATGTGGTTTGTACGGCAGCTACTTGATTGTTGATGGAGACACCATATTCGGACAAGAAACGAATCGTGTGCCATTTGAATCTAGTCGATACGTGAACTGCCACAAAGACTACGAGGAATATGCACAAAACAAGCGCAAGTTCCATAAGTGTTTTCGAACACGGGAAAATGACTTACCCATTTATCACACGAATGATTTAGGGATTTTTCCTGCAGAATCAGGTAAGACGTATAAAGTAAAGTACATCGCTTACGACGTCAAGAACAACCGATCCGAGTTGTCATTCACCCTTAAAGTTGAGAGCGCTGAGCCAAGCGGCAATATGGAACCATTTGTTGGACTTGATTACCTCAAGCCAGATCAATCCATGGCGGTTAGTAATGGAGACACAGAAGTAGAATTTGGCATCGGAACTGTTTACGAACCCATAAAGATCGATCAAGCAAAAATTGGATGGACTATTGGTGAGCGTGATATTCCTGTTCACAAAGCTTATCGTATCATGATAGACGCACCAGGTAAAAGGGATGGGAAAGACTACATCGAAATTGTAACTGCCAAAGGCAAACGAAGAACGCTTGACGTTGAATACGATGGAGATTTGATTATCTGTGAATCAAAATACTTTGGAAGTTATTCATTAAAGCGCGATACCATTGCTCCTTCTGTTTCCTCAGTAAATTTCACTAAAAGCTCAACACTTTACACACGAAATTTGATGCAATGGCGAATTTCAGATATTGGAACTGGACTTGCCGATTATGACTTATTTATTGATGGACAATGGAAGCTTGTTGAATACGAATATAAAACGGGACTGATTACTTATACGCGGGAAGTAAATATGACTGGCGAGAAGGATATTCTTGTGCGCGTTGTGGATGATTGCGGGAATGTGAAGGAATGGAAAACGCGCATGAATTTTAAATAAGGGAGAGATCAGTTATTCAAAAACTCATTGTTCATGCTTGATCAAAGTAAGACTATTGGTAAATGAACCATTCTCGGAGCGTAAGGAAATCTTAGAATCACTGCACGTTAGAACTTCCCAATCGTCGTTTAGACGGTTGTATGGAAACGCAATGAAGTTATCGAGGTAAAGTACGGTTGGTTTCTTATTGAGTCCAACACTCCAATGTCCACCAACACCAGATTCACCTTGAATAATGATATTACCGCTTTCACCAAAGCCAAAAAGCTTATTGGTATAATCCACGACGACATTTGAATCAAGAAATGTAAATGATGAAATGACCCAACTGTCTTCGGTTATTATTCGGGATACTTTTTTAGGTGTTACGTGTTTTTCACATGACGAAAGGAAAATCACTAACAATATCAGGCCAAGAGATATGGCTCTTTTTTTAGAATTTCGAAAATGCTCAAATGAATACATAGTAGTCCGTATATCTACTATATAAACGTCTAAAAAGTAAAAAAGGTTTACTTTTCCTATGCCTGAGTGGTTGGCGTCCCAAAGTTCATTGGTGGCATTGGAGGCGTCTGACCTTCATCAATAGAACCAAAATTTTCTTCAAATTTTTGAAGATTTTCTTTCAAAGCAACCATCAAACGTTTTGCATTTTGCGGTGTCATGATCACACGTGAACGAACTTTTCCCTTAGGAACTCCTGGCATCATTTGAATGAAATCACATACGAACTCCGAAGGGGAATGCGTGATGATCGCCAAATTCGTGTATACTCCTTCAGAAACCTCTTCTGAAAGTTCAATGTTGACCTGATTATCTTTGCCTTTGTTTTCCATAGTCTAAAGATAGTACTATCCTCCGAATTTTCAATGCGTGCCAGTTTCCAAAAAATCGAATTTGATTAAACCAAAAAGGGCTATCCTTGCGGACAGCCCTTTTAATTATTTAGATAAATGGATGACTTTACTCTACTACTGTAGCTTCTGTCAAGATTTCCATCTCTTCTTTAGAACCAACTAGCATCTTTTGGAACTTACGAACACCTGTTCCCGCAGGAATTAAGTGTCCAACAATAACGTTCTCTTTCAATCCAAGTAAGTGATCTTCCTTACCTGAAATTGCTGCTTCGTTCAACACTTTCGTAGTCTCCTGGAACGATGCCGCAGAGATAAACGATTGTGTTTGAAGTGATGCTCTGGTAATACCTTGCAACAATGGTGTTGATGTCGCTGGAACTGCATCTCTTGAATCAACCAACTTCTTGTCAGCTCTCTTCAATTGTGAATTCTCGTCTCTCAACTTACGCGCAGAAATGATCTGTCCAGCCTTCATTGTAGTTGACTCGCCTTCATCGATCACGACTTTCATTCCATATACTGCATCGTTCTCTTCCATGATATCTGCTTTATGTACAGACTGTCCTTCTAAGAAACGTGTGTCTCCTGAATCAACAATCATTGCTTTCAACATCATTTGTCGAACGATTACCTCAAAGTGCTTATCATTAATCTTCACACCCTGTAGACGGTATACCTCTTGAATTTCATTCACCAAGTACTCTTGTACTTTTGTTGGTCCTTCAATATTCAAGATATCGTTTGGTGTAATTGCACCAACAGATAATGGCTGACCTGCTCTTACGAAGTCATTCTCCTGAACCAAAATATGCTTCGACAATGGAACTAAGTACTTACGTACATCTCCTGTTTTCGAAGTAATTTGAATTTCACGGTTACCACGCTTGATCTTTCCATACTCAGCAACACCATCGATTTCAGAAACAACCGCTGGGTTTGAAGGGTTCCGTGCTTCGAACAATTCCGTTACACGTGGAAGACCTCCCGTAATATCCCCAGACTTACCAGCCTTACGTGGAATCTTCACCAAGATATCACCCGCTTCAACCTTATCTCCTTCTCCTACAGAAATATGGGCGTCAACAGGCAAACTGTATTCTCTCAATATTTCTTTCGACTTAGGGTCGATAATATGTATCGCTGGGTTCTTCTTCTTATCTCTTGATTCAGTAATTACTTTCTCAGTAAATCCTGTTTGCTCATCCACTTCTTCACGGAAAGTGATTCCTTCAAGAATATTATCGAAAGTAATCTTTCCTTTCACCTCAGAGATGATAACAGCGTTGTATGGATCCCACTTACAAATCACGTCGCCTTTTGCCAACTTAGCGTTGTTCTCGACTAACATTTCAGATCCGTAAGGAATATTGGCGTTCATTGTAACGTTATCTTTCGAATCTGTGAGTTTTAATTCAGCAGATCGACCAACAACAACAATTGCCTTCTTTCCATCTTTATTCTTTCTTTCAATAGTTCTCAATCCATCGATTTCCAGTGTGCCAGCAGATTTTGCTTTCAAGTCAGACTCGTCTGCAATATTCGATGCCGTACCACCAACGTGGAACGTTCGAAGTGTCAACTGTGTACCAGGCTCACCAATCGACTGTGCTGCCACAACTCCTACTGCATCTCCAATTTGAGCTGGACGTAGCGTTGAAAGATTCTTGCCATAACATTTGGCACAAACACCTCTTCGCATTTCACAAGTCAATACTGAACGGATTTCAACTTCATCAATCCCCGCTGCGTCAATTGCCGCTGCAATTTCTTCTGAGATTAACTCACCAGCTTCAACGAGAACATCGTCAGATTCTGGGTGATAAATCGCATGAACAGTTGATCGACCAACAATTCTGTCGTTCAATGGCTCAACAACTTCATCATTCTTCGTTAACGCTGTAGCTACCAATCCTCTTAGTGTACCACAATCGTATGAATTAATGACAACATCTTGTGCAACATCAACAAGTCGACGTGTTAGGTAACCTGCATCGGCCGTTTTCAAGGCTGTATCGGCAAGTCCCTTACGTGCACCGTGAGTAGAAATAAAGTACTCAAGAATTGAAAGTCCTTCCTTAAAGTTCGAAAGAATCGGATTCTCAATAATATCTTGAGCCGATGCTCCAGACTTTTGTGGTTTCGCCATCAGACCACGCATTCCAGAAAGCTGACGAATCTGCTCTTTAGATCCACGTGCTCCTGAATCGTACATCATATAGATGGAATTGAAACCTTGCATATCATTCTTCAATTGCTCCATCAATGTGTGAGTCAATCGTGAGTTTGTATGCGTCCAGATATCAATAATTTGGTTATAACGCTCGTTGTTAGTGATAAGTCCCATGTTATAGTTATCCATAACATCTTTAACTTCCGTTTCGGCTTTCTCTACTAGAAGAACTTTCTCCTTAGGAACGATAATATCATCAAGGTTGAACGATAGTCCACCTTTAAATGCCATGTGGTATCCTAATTCCTTAATATCGTCAAGGAATGCTGCAGAACGTGATGTTCCACAAACTTTCAATACTCCACCAATCATATCACGCAATGCTTTTTTCGTCATTACGTCATTGATATATCCTGCTTCGTTCGGTACTCTCTCGTTAAAGATTACACGTCCACATGTTGTTTCAATCAATTTGGTTACCTGCTCACCATTTTCGTCAAGGTCAACTGTCTTCACTTTTATTGATGCATGTAAATCAAGTGCACCCTCATTGTGTGCAATAATCACCTCTTCTGGAGAGTAGAATGTACCACCTTCACCTTTTACTTTATGCTCCTTCGTGCTCTTCAAAGCTTTGGTAATGTAGTACAGACCCAAGACCATATCCTGAGATGGTACAGCAATAGGTGCACCATTCGCAGGGTTCAAAATATTGTGCGATGCAAGCATTAATAGCTGTGCTTCCAATATTGCCGCATTACCAAGTGGTAAGTGAACGGCCATCTGGTCACCATCGAAATCGGCGTTGAAGGCTGTTGTTACCAACGGGTGTAGACGAATTGCCTTTCCTTCAATCAATTTCGGCTGGAATGCCTGAATACCAAGTCTGTGAAGCGTTGGGGCTCTATTCAAAAGAACTGGATGTCCTTTCAAAATGTTCTCCAAAATATCCCAAACCACTGGTTCTTTTCTATCTACAATTTTCTTTGCTGACTTTACCGTCTTCACAATGCCTCTTTCGATCATCTTACGGATGATGAATGGCTTATAAAGCTCTGCGGCCATGTCCTTAGGAAGACCACATTCGTGCAATTTCAAGTCAGGTCCAACAACAATTACCGAACGTGCTGAATAATCCACACGCTTACCAAGTAAGTTTTGACGGAAACGACCTTGTTTACCTTTTAATGAATCAGAAAGTGATTTCAACGGTCTGTTTGACTCTGTCTTAACTGCTGACGACTTACGAGAGTTATCGAACAATGAATCAACAGATTCTTGAAGCATACGCTTCTCATTACGCAAAATTACTTCTGGCGCCTTAATTTCAATTAAGCGCTTCAAACGGTTGTTACGGATAATAACTCTTCTGTACAAATCGTTCAAATCCGATGTTGCGAAACGACCACCATCCAATGGAACCAAAGGACGCAATTCTGGTGGAATTACCGGAACAACCTTAACGATCATCCACTCTGGTCTGTTTTCAATTCTCTTTTGAGAATCACGCATCGCTTCAACAACTTGAAGACGTTTTAACGCTTCGTTCTTACGTTGTACTGAAGTTTCAGTGTTCGCCTTGTGACGTAACTCATATGAAGTTGCTTCAAGATCCAAACGCTTCAACAAATCATAAAGTGCTTCCGCACCCATCTTCGCAATGAACTTATTTGGATCCGTATCCTCTAGGTATTGATTCTCCTTTGGAAGAACATCAAGAATGTCTAAGTACTCTTCTTCCGTAATGAAATCCAAGCGAGTCAATTCTTCATCCTCCGCAGTTCTAGCGATACCTGGCTGAATAACAACGTATCTTTCATAATAGATAATCTGATCCAACTTCTTTGTAGGAAGTCCTAACAAATATCCAATCTTGTTTGGTAACGATCTGAAGTACCAGATGTGCGCTACAGGAACTACCAAAGAGATATGTCCCATACGCTCACGACGTACTTTCTTTTCTGTTACTTCAACACCACAACGATCACAAACGATTCCCTTATATCGGATACGCTTGTATTTACCGCAATGACATTCGTAATCTTTAACTGGTCCAAAAATACGCTCGCAAAACAATCCATCACGTTCCGGCTTGTACGTACGGTAGTTGATTGTTTCAGGCTTCAAAACTTCACCACTTGAACGCTCTAGAATTGTCTCAGGAGACGCAAGAGAGATCGTGATCTTGTTAAAGCTACTTTGTTTTTTCGGTTGTTCTTTTCTATAAGCCATATTACTGTTGTCTTATTTCTTTAATAACTGCTGATTAGTCCATAGATACATTGAGACACAATCCTCTCAATTCGTGCAACAATACGTTAAACGATTCAGGAATTCCTGGTTCAGGAATATTGTCTCCTTTCACGATCGCTTCGTATGCTTTCGCACGACCCATTACATCATCAGATTTAACTGTCAAGATTTCCTGTAGAATGTTTGCTGCACCAAATGCTTCAAGTGCCCAAACCTCCATCTCACCAAAACGCTGACCTCCAAACTGCGCCTTACCACCAAGTGGTTGTTGCGTAATTAAAGAGTATGGTCCGATAGAACGCGCGTGCATCTTATCGTCTACCATGTGTGACAGTTTCAACATGTAGATAATACCTACCGTTGCCGTTTGATCGAAACGGTCTCCCGTTCCACCATCGTATAAATATGTTTTCCCAGATCTTGGAACACCTGCTTTTTCACAGTACTCATCAATCTCCAATGGATGTGCTCCATCAAAAATTGGTGTTGCGAACTTCATTCCCAATTTCTCACCAGCCCATCCAAGAACAGTTTCGTAAATCTGTCCAAGGTTCATACGTGACGGTACCCCTAGTGGGTTCAACACGATATCAACTGGTGTTCCATCTTCCAAGAATGGCATATCTTCCTGACGAACGATATTGGCAACAATACCTTTGTTACCGTGACGTCCCGCCATCTTATCACCTACTTTCAGCTTACGCTTCTTGGCAACATAGACTTTAGCCATTTTGATAATTCCTGCAGGAAGTTCATCTCCAACTGAGATATGGAATTTCTTACGCTTATACGTTCCAAGTAAATCATTTGACTTGATATTGAAGTTATGAATAACTCTACCAATCAATGTATTTACATTTTCGTTATCTGTCCATTTTGTTGGATTTACAATTGAATAATCAATTGCATTCAGATTACGCGTAGTGAACTTTGTTCCCTTCTTGATGATCTCCTCTTTGAAATTATTGAAAACACCTGCTGATTTATTCTCCTCAACAATTGCCATCAACTTATCTACAAGGTTATCCTTCAATGAAGCAAACTCCTTATCGTACTCAGAATCTAAATTCTCCAATACTGGCTTATCCTGAGCTTTCGCTTTTCTATCTTTAACTGCTCGTGAGAACAATTTCTTCTGAACAACAACTCCTCTCAATGAAGGTCCTGCTTTCAATGAAGCATCTTTCACATCACCTGCTTTATCACCGAAGATCGCTCTTAAAAGCTTCTCTTCTGGTGAAGGATCCGTTTCTCCTTTTGGTGTAATCTTACCAATAAGGATATCTCCTTCTTTGATTTCAGCACCAACGCGGATCAATCCGTGCTCGTCCAAATCTTTTGTTGCTTCTTCACTAACATTTGGAATATCAGAAGTTAATTCCTCCATTCCACGCTTTGTGTCACGAACGTCTAATGAATACTCATCAATATGAATAGATGTAAATACATCGTCACGTACAACACGCTCAGAGATTACAATCGCATCCTCAAAATTATATCCTTTCCAAGGCATGAATGCCACCTTAAGGTTTTGACCAAGTGCCAATTCACCTTGCTGTGTAGCATATCCTTCACAAAGCACCTGTCCTTCAACAACCTTATCGCCTTTAACAACGATTGGCTTCAAGTTAATACAAGTTCCTTGATTCGTTTTAGCAAACTTCGTAAGTGGGTAACGTGTTACTTCACCATCAAAGCTTACCAATTTATCTTCTTTTGTCCAGTTGTACTTGATTACGATTTCATTCGCATCAACGTATTCAACAACACCCGTTCCCTCAGCATTAATTAATACACGAGAATCTTTAGCGACAAGCTCTTCGATTCCTGTACCAACGATTGGAGAGTTCGGCTTCAATAATGGAACTGCCTGACGCTGCATGTTCGATCCCATCAAGGCACGATTGGCATCATCGTGCTCCAAGAATGGAATAGAAGAGGCTGCAATAGAAGCAATCTGGTTTGCACCAACATCCATTAAGTGAACATTATCTGGAGCTACCAACGGGAAGTCATGACCTAATCGAGCCTTAACAACATCTGTTTGGAATACTCCTTTATCATCAATTTTTGCATTCGCTTGTGCGATGATTTGCTCATCTTCTTCCTCTGCAGAAAGATAGATTGGCTCTTTCTTCATATCTACTTTTCCTTTCGAAACGTTTCGGTAAGGAGTTTCAATAAATCCAAGCTTATTCACTTTGGCAAATACACACAATGAAGAAATCAAACCAATGTTTGGTCCCTCTGGTGTTTCAATCGTACAAAGACGACCGTAATGCGTATAGTGAACATCACGAACCTCAAATCCTGCTCTTTCTCTCGAAAGTCCACCAGGTCCTAGTGCTGATAATCTACGTTTGTGTGTTACCTCAGACAGTGGATTGGTTTGATCCATGAACTGTGATAACTGGTTCGTTCCAAAGAACGAATTAATTACAGACGATAATGTCTTCGCGTTAATTAAATCGATTGGTGTGAAGACTTCATTATCTCGAACATTCATACGCTCACGTATTGTTCTTGCCATTCTTGCAAGACCAACGCCAAATTGAGAATACAACTGCTCACCAACTGTACGAACACGTCTGTTTGACAAGTGATCGATATCATCGACATCTGCCTTAGAGTTAATCAGCTCAATAAGGTACTTGATGATTGAAATCATATCCGCTTTCGTCAATACACGAGATGTCTCGTCCATATTGATTCCAAGCTTCTTGTTCAAACGGAAACGTCCAACTTCTCCAAGGTCATAACGAGTATCTGAGAAGAATAGCTTCTCGAATACGCTCTTTGCCGTTTCATAATCTGGCGGCTCAGCGTTACGTAGTTGACGGTAAATATGTTCTACCGCTTCCTTTTCTGAGTTTGATGTATCTTTTTGAAGTGTGTTGTAGATGATAGTAAAATCAGCACTATTGATATCTTCCTTATGAAGAATAATAGTCTTCGATCCAGAGTCAACGATCAAATCGATGTGCTCTTCTTCAAGAACTGTCTCACGATCTAACAATACTTCATTACGCTCAATAGATACAACTTCTCCTGTATCTTCATCAACGAAATCTTCTACCCATGATTTCAATACTCTTGCAGCAAGCTTACGACCCATCGCCTTTTTCAAGTTCGCTTTTGTCGCTTTCAATTCATCTGCAAGATCAAAGATCTCAAGGATGTCCTTATCACTCTCGTATCCGATAGCACGGAACAAAGTAGTAACAGGTAACTTTTTCTTACGGTCGATATATGCATACATGACACTGTTGATGTCTGTTGCAAATTCGATCCATGACCCTTTGAAAGGAATCACACGAGCAGAGTACAATTTAGTACCGTTTGCGTGACGACTTTGTCCGAAGAAAACTCCTGGCGAACGGTGCAATTGTGAAACGATAACACGTTCCGCCCCGTTAACCACGAATGATCCTTTCGGAGTCATATATGGAATTGTACCCAAGTACACATCTTGAACGATTGTCTCGAAATCCTCATGCTCAGGATCGGTACAGTACAATTTTAATTTAGCTTTTAGTGGGACACTATATGTAAGTCCTCTATCAATACACTCCTCAATAGTGTATCGTGGAGGATCTACGAAGTAGTCCAAGAATTCCAATACAAACTGATTACGTGTATCGGTAATTGGGAAATTTTCGGCGAAAACCTTAAATAACCCTTCGCTTTCTCTGTTATCTGGAGTTGTTTCCAACTGGAAAAACTCCTGGAAAGACTTTAATTGAATATCCAGAAAATCAGGATACGCAAATTGATTTTTGCTTGAAGCAAAATTCACTCTTGTCGAAATACTGTTTGATGATGCCAAA